>NZ_JAPWAH010000002.1:0-269781 GCF_041432835.1 Pauljensenia sp. 20925_1_27 | reverse complement strand
CTCAGCCGGGTATCACGTACACCGTGAAGTACAAGGCCGCCCCGGTCGAGCCGACCAAGCCGACTGAACCCACGAAGAACACGACGAAGACGCCTTCAACATCGCAAACGCTAGCTAAGACCGGCTTTAGCGGCGCACTCGTCGGCGGACTCGGGATGCTCTTCGCTGCAGCTGGCGCAGTTGCGGTTCGCCAGAAGCGCGACTGAGGCACTCTGCGTCTCTGTTGAACGCTCACGCGCGTGTGGGGCATCGACCTGAGTCGGTGCCCCACACGCACTTCACGCTCTCTCATGGCCGTCTTGGACGACACGCCCGAGTGCGGGTTCACTCGTCACCCGGTGCCGCTCCCACTCGGCACGCGCGAGGCCACGGCCTCGGCAATGGGGCGAAATTGGCGTCTGGAGCAGGGAAGTGACCGATCTGACTTTGCGACACGCCCGAGTGCGGGGTACGGTAGTTTCTTGGTGATCGTCCGAGCTGCTTCCGTCAGCTCAGGGCGTTATCGCTGCCACTCTGTCGGTGGTTTCACATGCGAGAGCCCCCTTTCGGGTTTGTACTCGCGGGTGGAACTCTGACAGAATGGCACGGATGCCCCAGCGTCTCTGGGGTGGTCCATGCGTGCCATCACGCATGGACCGGGCAATATGCCCAAGATCTTTGGACAAGACGTCGGTCCAGCGCGAGCAATCGCGCGCACAACGGCTGCGACACGCCCGAGTGCGGGGACCGGCGGCGAATCTGTACGAGAAGAGGTAAGACGGCATGGCGGGACAGAAGATCCGCATCCGGCTCAAGTCGTATGACCACGAGGTCATCGACAGCTCCGCGCGCAAGATCGTGGACACCGTACAGCGTGCTGGCGCCACGGTCGTGGGCCCGGTGCCGCTGCCGACCGAAAAGAACGTTTTCGTCGTCATTCGGTCGCCCCACAAGTACAAGGACAGCCGCGAGCACTTTGAAATGCGCACGCACAAGCGGCTCATCGACATCATCGACCCGACCCCCAAGGCCGTCGATTCGCTTATGCGCCTCGATCTGCCTGCGGACGTCAACATCGAGATCAAGCTCTGAGGACATCTGCAATGACTAAGAAGAAGCAGCACGCTGCCGCGCCCGTCAAGGCGCTGCTCGGCCGCAAGCTCGGCATGACCCAGGTCTGGGATGCCGACGGCCACCTCGTGCCCCTGACTGTCGTGCAGGTCGGCACCAACGTCGTCACCCAGGTTCGTACCGAAGAGGTCGACGGCTACTCCGCTATCCAGCTTGGCTTCGGTGAGATTGACTCCCGTAAGGTCACCAAGCCCCTGCAGGGCCACTTCGAGAAGGCCGGAGTTGCTCCGCGCCGTCACCTCGTCGAGGTCCGCACCTCCGAGCACGACTCCTACGAGCTCGGCCAGGAACTCGACGCCGCCACCTTCGAGGCTGGCCAGGCTGTCGACGTCTCCGGCACCACCAAGGGCAAGGGCTTCGCCGGCGTCATGAAGCGTCACGGCTTCGCTGGTGTTTCCGCCTCCCACGGTGCGCACCGCAACCACCGCAAGCCCGGTTCGATCGGCGCCTGCGCGACGCCCGGTCGCATCTTCAAGGGCCTGCGCATGGCCGGCCGCATGGGTGGCAACCGTCGTACTGTTGAGAACCTGACGATCCAGGCCGTCGACACCGAGAAGGGCCTGCTGCTCATCAGCGGTGCCATCCCCGGCCCGAAGAACGGCGTTGTCCTGGTTCGCTCCTCCGTGAAGGGTGCGTGATCATGGCTGACGATCGTAACGTTGACGTCATCGACCTCAAGGGCAAGAAGGCGGGTTCCGTCGTTCTCCCCGGGTCCATCTTTGACGTCCCCACCAACATTCCGCTGATGCACCAGGTTGTCGTCGCTCAGCTTGCGGCCGCCCGACAGGGCACGCACGCGACGAAGACCCGCGGTGAGGTCGCTGGTGGCGGCAAGAAGCCGTTCCGCCAGAAGGGCACCGGTAACGCCCGTCAGGGCTCCATCCGTGCGCCTCACTTCACCGGTGGCGGCATCGTCCACGGCCCCCAGCCGCGTGACTACGACCAGCGCACCCCCAAGAAGATGAAGCAGGGCGCTCTGCGCTCCGCTCTGTCCGATCGTGCGCGCGCCGACCGCATCCACGTTGTCACCGCCCTGTTCGAAGGCGACAAGCCCTCGACCAAGGCTGCTCTCGCCGCTTTGCGCGCGATCGTCGAGGACCGTCAGGCTCTCGTCGTCCTCGAGCGTGGCAACGAACTGACCGCGCTGTCCCTGCGCAACGTTCCCGAGGTTCACGTTCTGTGGGCCGACCAGCTGAACACGTACGACGTCCTGGACGCCGATGACATCGTCTTCACGCAGGCCGCCCTTGAGTCCTTCCTCGGCACCAAGGAGGAGACCAAGTGAGCACGATCGAAGCGGGTAAGAACCCCCGCGACATCATCCTGAAGCCGGTCACCACCGAGAAGTCGCTCGCCCTCATGGACCTGGGCAAGTACACCTTCGAGGTTGACCCCCGCGCGAACAAGACCGAGATCAAGATTGCCCTGGAGCGTATCTTCGGCGTCAAGATCGGTTCCATCGCGACCCAGAACCGCAAGGGCAAGACCTACCGCACCCGCAACGGGATCGGTAAGCGCAAGGACGTCAAGCGTGCCATCGTCACCGTGCGTGAGGGCACCATCGACATCTTCGGCGATCAGGCCTGAGGACCGAAGGGACATTTGAACAATGGGAATTCGCAAGTACAAGCCCACGACTCCGGGCCGTCGCTTCTCGTCCGTCTCTGACTTCGTCGAGATCACCCGCGACACCCCCGAGAAGTCGCTGCTGCGCCCGCTGCACAAGACCGGTGGCCGTAACAACAACGGCCGCGTGACCTCCCGCCACCGCGGCGGCGGCCACAAGCGTCAGTACCGTGTGATCGACTTCCGTCGTCACGATAAGGACGGCGTCCCGGCGACGGTCGCTCACATCGAGTACGACCCCAACCGCACCGCCCGCATTGCCCTCCTGCACTACGCGGATGGCGAGAAGCGCTACATCCTCGCTCCGACCGGCCTCAAGCAGGGCGATCAGATCGAGGCTGGCGTCGGCGCTGACATCAAGCCCGGCAACTCGCTGCAGCTGCGCAACATCCCCCTGGGTACCGTTGTGCACGCCGTCGAGCTCTACCCGGGTGGCGGTGCCAAGATCGCTCGTTCCGCTGGCACCTCCGTGCAGCTCGTCGCTAAGGAAGGCCGCTTCGCCCAGCTGCGTATGCCCTCCGGCGAGATCCGCAACGTTGAGGCCACCTGCCGCGCCACCATCGGCGAGGTCGGTAACGCCGAGCAGTCGAACATCAACTGGGGCAAGGCCGGCCGCATGCGCTGGAAGGGCAAGCGCCCGCACGTCCGTGGTGTCGTCATGAACCCGGTTGATCACCCGCACGGCGGTGGTGAAGGCCGCACGTCCGGTGGTCGTCACCCCGTGTCGCCTTGGGGCAAGCCCGAGGGCCGTACGCGTCGTCCGAAGAAGGCGTCCGATCGTCTGATCGTCCGCCGTCGCAAGACCGGCAAGAACCGCTGAGTAGGAGTCGATTGAAATGCCGCGTAGTTTGAAGAAGGGCCCGTTCGTCGACGACCACCTGCTCAAGAAGGTCGACGCCGCGAACGAATCCGGCTCGAAGAACGTCATCAAGACCTGGTCGCGTCGCTCGGTCATCACCCCGGATTTCCTGGGCCTGACCATCGCCGTCCACGACGGCCGTAAGCATGTGCCCGTTTTCGTCACCGAGTCGATGGTGGGCCACAAGCTCGGCGAGTTCGCTCCCACGCGTACTTTCCGTAGCCACGACAAGGACGATCGTAAGGGACGTCGGCGCTGAGCCGGCCCCACGGAAGAAGAGGCAGATACATGGAAGCCAAGGCGCAGGCGCGATTCATCCGCGTCACGCCCCAGAAGTCCCGCCGTGTTGTGAACGAGGTTCGCGGCAAGCGTGTTCTGGAGGCCGCCGACATTCTGCGGTTCGCCCCGCAGGCCGTCGCCACCGATGTCCGCAAGGTGCTCCTGAGCGCCGTCGCCAACTCGAAGGTCAAGGCTGAGAACGCCGGAGAGACCTTCAACGAGGCCGACCTGCTCGTCCTGGAGGCATACGTGGACGAGGGTCCGACCATGAAGCGTATTCGTCCCCGTGCACAGGGGCGCGCCGGTCGTATCCTGAAGCGCACCTCCCACATCACCATCGTGGTGGGGACCAAGGAAGACAAGAAGAAGGGAGACCGCTGATATGGGTCAGAAGGTCAACCCCCGCGGGTTCCGTCTGGGAATCACCACTGACCACCGGTCTCGCTGGTTCTCCGACTCCACCACCAAGGGACAGCGCTACGCGGACTACGTGGCGGAAGACGTCGCGATCCGCAAGTTCCTGACCGACAACCTCGAGCGCGCTGGTATTGCCGAGGTCGACATCGAGCGTACGCGTGACCGCGTTCGCGTCGACCTGCACACCGCTCGCCCCGGCATCGTCATCGGCCGCCGCGGCGCCGAGGCCGATCGCCTGCGCGTGCAGCTCGAGAAGCTGACGGGCAAGCAGGTTCAGCTGAACATCCTCGAGGTGAAGAACCCCGATCTCGAAGCGCAGCTCGTTGCGCAGGGCATCGCCGAGCAGCTCGCTGCCCGCGTGTCCTTCCGTCGTGCGATGCGTAAGGGCATCCAGTCCGCACAGCGCGCTGGCGCCAAGGGCATTCGTGTCCAGGTGTCCGGCCGTCTGGGTGGCGCTGAAATGTCCCGCTCCGAGTTCTACCGTGAGGGCCGCGTGCCGCTGCACACCCTCCGCGCGAACATCGACTACGGATTCCACGAGGCCCGTACGACCTTCGGTCGCATCGGCGTCAAGGTGTGGATCTACAAGGGCGACATCACCGAGCGCGAGTTCGCTCGCCAGCAGGCCGAGCAGGCCCAGCGCGGCGGACGTCGCGATGGCCGCCGTGGCCCCCGCCGCGGTGGACGCCCCAACCAGGAGACCGCCGCGCAGCAGGCACCCCGTGAGGCTTCGTCCTCCGAGGCCGCTGCGCCCACGACCGGATCGGAGGCCTGAGCCCCATGCTCATTCCCCGTCGGACTAAGTACCGCAAGCAGCACCGTCCTCACCGCACTGGCTTTGCCTCCGGTGGCACCGAACTGGCATTCGGCGATTACGGCATCCAGGCTCTCGAGCCGGCGTACATCACCAACCGTCAGATTGAGGCGGCTCGTATCGCCGTGACCCGTCACATCAAGCGTGGCGGTAAGGTCTGGATCAACATCTTCCCGGACCGTCCGCTGACGAAGAAGCCCGCCGAAACCCGAATGGGTTCCGGTAAGGGTGCTCCGGAGTGGTGGGTTGCCCCCGTCAAGCCCGGACGCGTCATGTTCGAGCTGGCAGGCGTCCCCGAGGAGCTCGCTCGCGAGGCCCTCAGCCGTGCCCAGCACAAGCTTCCTATCAAGACCCGCTTCGTGGTCCGAGAGGGTGGTGACATCTGATGGCAGATAAGGGTCTGACCACCGAGCAGCTCGACGCCATGGACAACTCCCAGCTGTCCAAGGAGCTCGAGAAGGCCAAGGCCGAGCTGTTCAACCTGCGTTTTGCGCAGGCCGTTGGCAACCTCGAGGATCACGGTCGTATGAAGACCGTGCGTCGCGACATTGCCCGGATCTACACCATCGCGCGTGAGCGGGAGCTTGGCTACCGCACCGCCCCGAGCACTGAGGAGTGAGCCTGATGGCAGAAAGCACCGCTCGTAACGAGCGTAAGGTCCGTCGCGGCTACGTCGTCAGCGACAAGATGGACAAGACCGTTGTCGTCCAGATCGAGGACCGCGTCAAGCACGCCCTCTACGGCAAGGTCATGCGCAAGAACAAGAAGGTCAAGGTTCACGACGAGCACAACGAGTGCGGTGTCGGCGATCTCGTCCTCATCATGGAGACCCGCCCGCTGTCGGCCACCAAGCGCTGGCGCGTTGTGGAGATCCTCGAAAAGGCGAAGTGACCTTCGCTCACAGACCGAAATCCGTTCGGCAAGGCTCGACCGGTACAATCCGGAAGAGAACCGGCACGACGACAGGAGTCAATAGAAAATGATCCAGCAGGAGTCGCGACTGAAGGTCGCCGATAACACAGGGGCCAAGGAGATCCTGACCATCCGTGTTCTCGGTGGCTCGGGTCGGCGCTACGCGGGTATCGGCGACACCATTGTCGCTACCGTGAAGGACGCCATCCCCGGCGGCAACGTCAAGAAGGGCGAAGTCGTCAAGGCAGTGATCGTTCGCACGCGTAAGGAAACCCGCCGCCCCGACGGTTCCTACATTCGTTTCGACGAGAATGCGGCCGTCATCATCAACAACAATGGCGAGCCGCGTGGCACGCGTATCTTCGGCCCCGTGGGCCGCGAGCTGCGCGACAAGAAGTTCATGCGTATCGTCTCCCTCGCTCCGGAGGTGATCTGATCCATGGCAGCCAAGATTCGTAAGAATGACCTCGTGGAGGTCGTTCGCGGACGCACGTCCGACGAGAAGGCGCTGGCCAAGCGCAACGCCCGTCGCGCTGAGGAGGGCCTCGAGCCCCTCAAGCCCGGCGACAAGGGCAAGCAGGGCCGCGTCATCCAGGTGTTCCCGGCCGAGGGCAAGGTCCTCGTCGAGGGCATCAACCTGAAGACGCGCCACGTGCGCCAGGGCCAGCAGGGCAGCGCCGGCGGCATCGAGACCATCGAAGCCCCCATCGCCCTGTCGAAGGTCGCTCTGGTCGACCCCGAGACCAAGAAGCGCGTTCGCGTCGGTTTCCGCGAGGACACCGTCGAGCGCGGCGGCCGCACCCGCACCGTCCGAGTCCGCGTGACTCGCGGCGGCGCGCAGCGCGGCGTTGAGCAGGGCAAGGAGATCTGAGCATGGCCCCGCGTCTGAAGGAAAAGTACGTCTCCGAGATCCGCGAGGCGCTCCGTGCTGAGTTCAAGCACGAGAACGTCATGCAGGTCGGCGGACTGACGAAGATTGTCGTCAACATGGGTGTCGGCGAGGCCGCTCGCGACTCGAAGGCACTCGAGGGCGCTATCCGCGACCTCACCGCGATCACCGGCCAGAAGCCCGTGACCACCCGCGCCAAGAAGTCCATCGCGCAGTTCAAGCTGCGTGAGGGCCAGGCGATCGGTGCGCACGTGACGCTTCGCGGCGACCGTATGTGGGAGTTCCTGGACCGCCTCCTCTCGACGGCGCTTCCCCGTATCCGTGACTTCCGCGGACTGTCCTCCAAGCAGTTCGACGGTCACGGTAACTACACCTTCGGTCTCACGGAACAGTCGATGTTCCACGAGATCGACCAGGACTCGATCGACCGAGTGCGCGGCATGGACATCACGGTTGTCACCTCGGCCACCACCGACGAAGAGGGTCGCGCCCTTCTCCGTCACCTCGGCTTCCCGTTCAAGGAGGACTGACCCATGGCCAAGACATCCCTGAAGGTCAAGGCTGCCCGCAAGCCGAAGTTCGGCGTGCGTGCCTACACCCGGTGCAACCGTTGCGGTCGTCCGCACTCGGTGTACCGCAAGTTCGGACTGTGCCGCGTGTGCCTGCGCGAGCTTGCCCACCGTGGCGAGCTCCCCGGTGTCACCAAGAGCAGCTGGTAAAACGAACGTCGCAGGTCCCGGGTAACCGGAGAAACCGCGACGAGGAAGGGGAATAAACCCCCATGACAATGACAGACCCGATTGCAGATATGCTGACGCGTCTGCGCAACGCGAATCGTGCGCACCACGATGCGGTCTCCATGCCGTACTCGAAGCTCAAGAACGCGATTGCGAACATCCTGGTCGAGGAAGGCTACATCGCCTCGACCTCCGTCGAGGATGCCCGCGTGGGCAAGACCCTGACGATCAACCTGAAGTACGGCTCGCACCGCGAAGCCGCCATCCAGGGGCTCAAGCGCGTGTCCAAGCCCGGTCTGCGCGTGTACGCCAAGTCCACCAACCTGCCCAAGGTCCGCGGCGGCCTCGGCGTGGCGATCCTGTCCACGTCCTCCGGCCTGCTCACCGACCGTCAGGCAGCCGAGAAGGGTGTGGGTGGGGAAGTCCTCGCCTACATCTGGTGATGAGGAGGCTGAACAATGTCGCGAATTGGTAAGAATCCCATCGCTATCCCCGCCGGCGTCGACGTTGCGATCGACGGCCAGAACGTGACCGTGAAGGGCCCCAAGGGCACCCTCTCCCACGTTGTCGCCGAGCCGATCACCGCGAAGATCGAGGATGGCCAGGTTGTCGTCGAGCGTCCGAACGACGAGCGCACCTCGCGTTCGCTCCACGGACTGTCCCGCACCCTGATCGCCAACATGATCGTCGGCGTGACCGAGGGCTACAAGAAGGATCTCGAAATCACGGGTACCGGTTACCGCGTGGTCGCCAAGGGCAAGGACCTCGAGTTCTCCCTCGGCTTCTCCCACACGATCACCGTTACCCCGCCTGAGGGCATCGAGTTCACTATCGCTCCGAAGTCCCAGACGCTGTTCACGGTGTCCGGAATCGACAAGCAGCTCGTCGGCGAGACCGCTGCTCGCATCCGCAAGCTGAAGAAGCCGGAGCCCTACAAGGGCAAGGGCATCCACTACGTGGGCGAGACCATCCGTCGCAAGGTCGGAAAGGCTGGTAAGTGATGGCTTACTCGATCAAGGGCAAGGGCAAGTTCGTCGCTCGCAAGCGCCGTCACCTCCGCCTCCGCAAGAAGATCAACGGCACGCCCGAGCGTCCCCGTCTGGTCGTCACCCGTTCGAACCGCCACATGGTGGCTCAGGTCATCGACGATACGGTCGGCCACACCCTGGTGTCGGCTTCCGACATCGAGACCGAGGTCGCCGGTTCGGAGGGCACGAAGACCGACAAGGCTCGCAAGGTCGGCGCACTGATTGCCGAGCGTGCGAAGGCTGCCGGTATCTCCGCTGTCGTCTTCGACCGTGGTGGTAACAAGTACGCAGGTCGCGTTGCGGCCGTTGCCGAGGCCGCCCGTGAGGGCGGACTCGAGCTGTGAACGAGCCGAAAGAAAGAGAGATCATCTGATGGCTGCACAGCAGCGAGACAGGAACGGTTCGGGCGCGGGCGAGAACAACGATCGCCGTGAGCGCCGCTCCGGCCGCGGCAACGATCGCGATAACCGCCGGAACAACGAGAACAAGAACGAGTACATCGAGCGCGTCGTTACGATCAACCGCGTCTCCAAGGTCGTGAAGGGTGGACGTCGTTTCTCCTTCACCGCCCTGGTTGTCGTGGGTGACGGCGAAGGCACGGTGGGCGTCGGCTACGGAAAGGCCAAGGAAGTTCCCCAGGCCATTTCCAAGGGCGTCGAGGAGGCGAAGAAGAACTTCTTCCGCGTCCCGATGATCCGCCGCACGATCACGCACGTGGTGCAGGGCCGCGATACCGCCGGTATCGTCCTGCTCCGTCCGGCCGCTCCCGGTACCGGTGTTATCGCCGGTGGTCCGGTGCGCGCCGTCCTGGAGGCCGCGGGCGTCCACGACGTGCTCACCAAGTCGCTGGGCTCGTCCAACGCGATCAACATCGTCCATGCGACGGTTGACGCACTCAAGCAGCTCGAGCAGCCCGAGGCTGTCGCCGCTCGTCGCGGCCTGCCCCTCGAGCGCGTTGCTCCCGCGTCCATGCTGCGCGCTCGCGCAGAGGGCGAGGCTGAGAAGCGCGCGGCTGCCGAGGCCGCCGAGGCCGACAAGGCCGCTGCAGGGGAGGCTAAGTGATGGCGAAGAACATCAAGATCACCCAGGTCAAGTCCTCCGCTCACGCGAAGCAGAACATGAAGGACACGCTGCGCACCCTCGGGCTGCGCAAGATCGGCCAGAGCGTCGTGCGTGAGCAGACGGATGCCGTCCTCGGCGCCGTCCGCACCGTGCGTCACCTGGTGACCGCTGAGGAGGTCGACTGACAATGGCGGACTCCACGAACAAGACGCAGATCGTTAAGCTGCATCACCTGCGTCCTGCCCCCGGAGCCAAGACCGCGAAGACCCGCGTGGGTCGCGGTGAGGGTTCGAAGGGTAAGACCGCTGGCCGTGGCACCAAGGGCACCAAGGCCCGTTACCAGGTTGCTGCTGGCTTCGAGGGTGGCCAGATGCCGATCCACATGCGTCTGCCGAAGCTTCGCGGCTTCAAGAACCCCTTCCGCGTTGAGTACCAGGTCGTGAACGTTGGCAAGCTCGGGGAACTGTTCCCCGAGGGCGGCAAGGTCACGGTTGAGGACCTCGTCGCTAAGCACGCCGTTCGCGACTCCGCGCCCGTCAAGGTGCTCGGTACCGGCGAGCTGAACGTGAAGCTCGAGGTTGAGGTCGACTCCTGGTCGTCCTCCGCCGAGGCAAAGATCACGGCTGCCGGCGGGTCCATCTCGGCTCGCTGACAGTGAACGGGGGTGGTCCCGCCAGGGACCACCCCCGTTACGTGTCTGCCGTTATCGTGGGTGAGAAGCTGTCAAATAGCTTTTCACCCGCGAAAGCGGCTCGCCCCGCCGCACGGGGCACCAGCGCTCCGCGTCTCGTTAAATACGCGGCAAAGCGCTTTTTTAATGATTGGATATCGCCAACCACTACCCGTGTCGGGTAAGCTGGATCAGTCTAGGGGCTTCGCCCCGCTTGCCCATCATTCGTAGGAGGAAGCCTTGCTCGGTGCATTCGCCCAGGCGTTCCGTACCCCCGACTTGCGTCGGAAGCTGCTCTTTACCCTGTTCATCATGGCCGCATTCCGGCTGGGCTCGTTCATTCCGACGCCCGGTGTGGACTCGCAGGCCGTCCAGAAGTGCATAGCGCAGGAGTCGCAGGCGTCGCTGCTCGACCTCGTCAACCTGTTCTCGGGTGGAGCGCTCCTTCAGCTGTCGATCTTTGCGCTGGGCATCATGCCCTACATCACCGCGTCGATCATCATCCAGCTGCTGCGGGTCGTGATTCCTCGTTTCGATGACCTCCACAAGGAGGGTCAGACGGGCCAGGCGAAGCTGACGCAGTACACGCGTTATCTCACGATCTTCCTGGGTATTTTGCAGGCCACCACCACCATTTCTCTGGCACGCAGCGGGCAGCTCTTCCAGTCCTGCAACCAGGACGTTATTAAGGATCGTTCGATTCTCACGTTCATCATGATGATTATCGTCATGATGGCCGGTACGGGCGTCATCATGTGGCTGGGCGAGCTCATCACGGAGCGCGGCATCGGCAACGGCATGTCCCTTCTGATCTTCACCTCTATTGCCGCCCGTCTGCCCGAGCAGCTCCTGTCGATCGGCCAGGCCGGTAAGTGGGGCTCCGTTGCGGCTATCGTCGCCCTTTTGCTCCTCGTCGCTATTGCCGTTGTTTACGTCGAGCAGGCGCAGCGCCGAATCCCCGTCCAATACGCCAAGCGCATGATTGGGCGCCGCCAGTACGGCGGCACCACCACTTACATTCCGCTGAAGATCAACATGTCGGGCGTTATCCCCGTCATCTTCGCGTCGTCGATTCTTGCCCTGCCTCCGATGGCGGCGCAGTTCGGTAAGCCTGACGACGCATGGGTCCAGTGGATCTCGGCGCACTTCACGCAGGGCAGCTCGTTCTACCTGACGATCTACGCCCTCATGACTCTGTTCTTCACCTTCTTCTACACGGCCATTACGTTCAACCCGGACGAGGTCGCTGACAACATGAAGAAGTATGGAGGCTTCATCCCCGGTTACCGTGCGGGTCGCCCCACGGCTGAGTACCTGCGCTACGTGATCAACCGAATCACCTCTGCGGGCGCCCTCTACCTGGTGATCATCGCCCTCCTGCCGTCGCTCGCGATCATCCCGCTGAAACTGTCGAGCTCGCAGATGCCCTTCGGTGGCACCACGCTGCTCATCATCATCGGCGTCGGCCTGCAGACGGTGAAGGAAATCAACACGCAGCTGCAGCAGCATCACTACGAAGGATTCCTGAAATGACAGTCGTTATCCTCCTCGGCCCTCCCGGAGCTGGCAAGGGCACCCAGGCCTCGCGCATCGCTGAGCGCCTCGGTATTCCGGCCATTTCGACGGGCGACATCTTCCGCGCGAACATGGCGGAGGGCACGGAGATCGGCAAGCAGGCGCAGGCCTACATGGACCGCGGCGAGTTTGTCCCGGACTCTGTCACGAACGCCATGGTGAAGGCTCGCCTGGCCGCCCCCGACGCTGCCGACGGTTTCCTCCTTGACGGCTACCCGCGTTCGGTGGAACAGGCGCACGTGCTGCGCGACATGCTCCTCGACCTGGGTAAGTCCATCGACGTCGTCCTCGAGATCCAGGTGGATGAGGACGAGGTCGTGGAGCGCATGCTCAAGCGCGCCCAGGAGCAGCATCGTACGGACGACACCGAGCCAGTCATGCGTCACCGCCTGGAGGTCTACCACCAGCAGACGGAACCCGTTGCCACCTACTACGTCGACCAGGACCTCCTTGAGGTCGTCGATGGTAGTGGCACGATCGACGAGGTCACGGCTCGCATCTTCGCGATCCTCGACTCGGTGGCGAAGAACTAAACGATGCCGCGCATTGAACTGAAGTCCGCGCAGGAGCTTCGATGGATGCGCGAGGCCGGTCTGGTCGTCGCGTCGATCCACGAGGCCCTGCGCGGCGCTGTCCGCCCCGGCATTACGACGCGCGAGCTTGACGAAGTGAGCGCCCAGGCGATTGCCGAAGGGGGAGCGACCTCGAACTTCAAGGGCTACTACGGCTACCCGGCCACGGTGTGCATCTCCGTGAACGACGTCATTGTTCATGGGATTCCCGATGACTACGAGCTGGCCCCCGGAGACCTCGTGTCCTTTGACTGCGGCGCGTACGTCGAACGTGGCGGCCGCCAGTGGCACGGCGACGCGGCTTTCAGCATCATCGTCGGCGAAGCCTTTGTGTCCGACGCGGACTTTGCCGCTGGCGAGCGTGCGAGCGGACCGATCGCCGGAGTGGACGAGGAACTGCTGCGTGAGCGCCGCCAGCTGGACGCGGTGACGCGCGAGTCCCTGTGGGCCGCGCTCGCAGGCCTCGCCAACGGGAAGCGCATCAGCGCGGTTGGCCACGCTGTCGAAGAAGTCGTCGCGGAGAACGCTCTCATCAACGGCTGGGAGGCCGGCATCATCGAAGAGTTCGTGGGTCACGGCATCGGCACGAAGATGCACATGCCTCCCGACGTCCTCAACTACAACGTCCGCGGCATCCAGGCGCGACTCAAGCCCGGTATGGTCCTGGCGGTTGAGCCGATGCTCACCCGTGGTGATATCGCGTCGAGCACGGATGACGATGAGTGGACGGTGCGCACGGTAGACGGCCGCGATGCCGCCCACTGGGAGCACTCGATCGCGATCACCGAGGACGGAGTCTCCGTCCTGACGGCGCGCGATGGGGGAGTGGCTGGCCTGGCGCTCTACGGTGTCACTCCTGTCTCGCTCGACTGACGTCTCGAACGGTTTCGGGCCCGGTACCTCACGAAGGTGCCGGGCCCGAGGCTTCTATCGACGAGGCCGTGGCTGCTTCGCCGGTGTTGTTGCTGGCTGCGCCACCGGTGTTCCTGCTGGCTGCGCCACCGGTGTTCCTGCTGGCTGCGGCACCGGTGTTCCGAGCGCCGTCGGGCCCGCTCGCCGTCCGCGCCGCGAGCTTCGCTCGGCGGGTCGGCTCGAAGCCCGACCAGGCCGCGGCCCAGCCGGCGCTCTCCTCACAGGTGGCGCGTGGCGCGTGTGGTGTGCGTTGCCCGGCCAGGCCGCGGCCCAGCCGGCGCTCTCCTCACAGGTGGCGCGTGGTGCCTGGCCAGTGCCTACGTTCCCTGCCATACCCTCTGCCTAGGCGTATCTGGATAGGTTGTGGCCACGTGGATAGGTTATGCACATCCGGATAGGTTATTAAGCTATCCGGATGCTCGTTACCTATCCGGATGTTCCTTACCTATCCGGAAGTGTGTTGGTGGCTGGGGCTGCAGCTTCGTATGCGGGCGGAACCGCGTTGAGTCTTGTTGATCAGTGGTGTCATGCTCCAGGTCTGATCTTGCGTGGCGCATGGAAACGGTCGTGCGCATGGTTTCTAGGCAATGTCGCATGCAATTCCCCTGTCGCTACTTCAAAACTTGAAATCGCAGCGTTGGAATTGCAACGTTTTCAGACTTAGTTGAATCGTCACCGAATCGAATTGCATGCGACTTTTACCCGGGTAGGCCCTGCGGTCCCTCAAGCGTGTGCCGCATTGGGGCACGTGGTGGATAGCGCTTGGTGCGTGGTGAATGGTCTGCGGTACGCGGTATCTGGCGCGTGGTGAGTGGCCAGGCCGAGGGCCCGCCGGTGTCCTTCGCGCGGGTGCCTCATGGCGTGCGGTGCGCTGGTGCGGCCTCGGCACGAGCGACGTGGACGCCCCTCGGCGTGTACGTAAAATGTGACGCATTAAACGTGAGCGAACCGACAGGGACCCTGACTACCGCCGAAGGGTATCGATGCCGTAGAGTAGTTCCTTGGGCGTATCTGCATCCGGCACTCGTCGGTGCACTATGCCTGGCGGCATCCGCCGCAACCTATCCGAGACATGTAGAGGATAAACGGAGGATATGGCGAAGAAAGACGGCGTCATCGAGATGGAAGGCACGGTCGTTGAGGCCCTGCCTAACGCAATGTTCCGTGTGGAACTGAAGAATGGCCACGTGGTTCTCGGCCACATTGCGGGAAAGATGCGTCAGCACTACATCCGCATCCTGCCCGAGGATCGAGTTGTCGTCGAGCTGAGCCCCTACGACCTCTCTCGAGGCCGTATCGTCTACCGCTACAAGTGACCCGACACAAACTGCCCGACGGGCAGTGGAGGTAACAACCATGAAGGTCAAGCCGAGTGTCAAGAAGATCTGTGACAAGTGCAAGGTGATTCGTCGCCACGGCAACGTCATGGTCATCTGCGACAACCCCAGGCACAAGCAGCGCCAGGGCTGAGTCCCGCTGCGACCCGCGGGGCAACAAGCCCCACAGCATCACTCTAAGCGCCCACACATGGGTGACCCTCGGTTCGGAGGCCGAGGCCGGGCTGCTCGCCCGGACTGAGCGATGACGACCTCCGATGAACAACTGGAGCAACATCACCATGGCACGTATTGCCGGCGTCGACCTCCCCCGCGAAAAGCGGCTCGAGATCGCGCTCACATACATCTACGGAGTCGGCCGCACCCGCGCGGCAGAGACCCTCGCCGCCACCGGCGTCAGCCCGGACGTCCGCGTGAAGGACGCGACGGAAGAGGACCTCGTCAAGCTTCGTGACTACATTGAGGCAAACTTCAAGGTTGAGGGTGACCTCCGCCGTGAGGTTCAGGCCGACATTCGTCGCAAGATCGAAATCGGTTCGTACCAGGGCCTTCGCCACCGTCGTGGCCTGCCGGTCCACGGTCAGCGCACCAAGACCAACGCGCGTACCCGCAAGGGCCCCAAGCGCACCGTTGCAGGCAAGAAGAAGGCCAAGTAAGGCCTAGGGAAGCCCAGCCCCTCGGGGTAGCTTTCCGCGACAAGAAGGAACTGAACCAGAAATGGCAGCAGCAAAGACCTCGCGCACGGGCGGTGCCCGCAAGCCGCGTCGCAAGATTTCGAAGAACGTCACCAACGGCCACGCCTACATCAAGTCGACGTTCAACAACACCATCGTTTCCCTCACGGACCCCACGGGCGCGGTTGTCGCCTGGGCGTCCTCCGGCCAGGTTGGCTTCAAGGGTTCGCGTAAGTCCACCCCCTTCGCCGCGCAGCTCGCGGCCGAGGCTGCGGCTCGTCGCGCCCAGGAGCACGGCATGAAGAAGGTTGACGTTTTCGTGAAGGGTCCCGGCTCCGGCCGCGAGACCGCGATCCGTTCCCTCCAGGCCGCCGGCCTCGAGATCGGTTCGATCCAGGACGTCACGCCTCAGGCCTTCAACGGCACCCGCCCGCCGAAGCGCCGCCGCGGCTGACTTGCGGACGGGAGGGCCCTGCCCTCCCCACGTCTGAACCTTCGGGTTCTTACTCCCTTAGCCTGCTTCAGCAGGTTCCCATATCCGGTGTCATATAGCGGGCACCGGCCAGAAAGGAATAGACGTGCTCATTGCAGAGCGACCCATCCTGACCGAAGAAAAGGTCAGCGACCTGCGCTCCCGTTTCACCCTGGAGCCCCTCGAGCCCGGGTTCGGCTACACGCTGGGTAACTCCCTACGTCGTACCCTCCTGTCCTCGATCCCGGGTGCAGCGGTGACGTCCATCCGCATCGATGGCGTCCCCCACGAGTTCCGCACGATCGAAGGTGTGAAGGAAGATGTCGCTGAGATCATCCTGAACATCAAGCAGATCGTCCTGTCCAGCGAGAACGACGAGCCTGTCGTCATGTACCTGCGGAAGGCTGGCCCCGGCGAGGTTGTCGCCGGAGACATCACGCCTCCCGCCGGCGTGGAGATCCACAACCCCGATCTGCACCTTGCCACCCTCAACGAGAAGGGCAAGCTGGAGATCGAGCTGACCGTCGAGCGTGGCCGCGGCTACGTGTCGGCCGCTCAGAACAAGGATCCGCAGGCCGAAATCTCTCGCATTCCGATTGATTCGATCTACTCGCCCGTCGTCAAGGTGACCTACAAGGTCGAGGCGACGCGTGTCGAGCAGCGCACCGACTTTGATCGCCTCGTCATCGACGTGGAGACCAAGCCGGCGATCACCCCGCGCGATGCCCTGGCCTCGGCCGGCAAGACGCTGGTGGAGCTGTTCGGCCTCATGCGTGAACTGAACGAGGAAGCGGAAGGCATCGAGGTGGGTCCGTCCACCACCGACGCCACCCTCGCAGCCGATCTGGCGCTCCCGATCGAGAACCTGAACCTGCAGTCGCGTTCCTACAACGCGCTGCGTCGCCGCGGCATTCTGACCGTCGGCGAGCTGGTTGCTCACTCGGAGGCCGACCTGCTCGACATCCGTAACTTCGGCACCAAGTCGATCGAAGAGATCAAGGAGTCCCTGGCGGCTCTTGGTATGACGCTGAAGGACTCGGTCATGCCGAGCTTCGGTGACTCGGAGTCCGCCGCGATCTTTTCGGACGACCAGTCCATCTGACCCCGTGCGTCCGATGGACGCATTGAATCCGTAGGAGAAACAAATGCCCACCCCCAAGAAGGGTGCTCGTCTGGGCGGTAGCCCGGCACACCAGAAGCTGATCCTGTCGAACCTGGCAGCTCAGCTCATCGAACACCGCGGCCTCACGACCACGGAGGCGAAGGCCAAGGCCCTGCGCCCCTACGTCGAGAAGCTGATCACTAAGGCCAAGCGTGGCGACCAGCACGCCCGCCGCACGGTCCTGAAGAAGATCCCCAACAAGGGCATCGTCGCGATCCTCTTCGAGGAGCTCGTTCCCGCGATGGATTCCGAGCGCGCTGGCGGCTACACCCGCCTCATCCGCGTCGGCAACCGCAAGGGCGACAACGCTCCCCTGATGCGCATCGAGCTCGTCATGGAGAAGGTCGAGAAGAAGGCCGTCGTGAAGGCTGCCGAGAAGACGGCTGAGAAGGCCGCCGAGGCCAAGGCCGTTGCTGCCGAGGCCGAGGAAGCCGCTGAGGCTGCAGCCGAGCGCGCCGAAGAGGCTCGCGAGGAAGGCGATCTCGCCAAGGCCAACGAGGCCGAGGAGATCGCCGAGGAGGCCGGCAAGGCTGAAGACGCCGCCGAGCAGGCCGCCGAGGAGAAGTGACGCAAGGTCACTGATTCGCTCGAGCATTGGGCCGGGCACCTTCCGGGGTGTCCGGCCCTTGCCGTATCCGGTAGCCTGATGTCATGACTCGTGAGATGACGTTGGCGATTGACTGCGGCGGCGGTGGCATCAAGGGATCTGTCGTTGATGAGCGTGGGACGATGATGGCCCCGCCTCGCCGGGTGCCCACCCCCTACCCGCTGCCTCCGGAACTCCTCGTGGAGACCGTTGTCGGCCTCGCTCGCGAGCTTCCCGCGGCGACGCGCGTGACGATGGGCATGCCGGGCATGATTCGGCACGGAGTCGTCATTGCTACGCCTCACTACGTCACCCGCGACGGGCCGCGTTCGCGCGTGCTGCCTGAGCTGGTGGAACGCTGGGACCACTTCGACATGGGGCACGCGATTGAGCAGGCGCTCGGCCTGCCCACGAAGGTCCTGAACGACGCGGAGGTCGCGGGCGCGGGTGCGATCACCGGCCGCGGTCTCGAAATGATCATCACCCTGGGGACTGGCCTGGGTAACGCGGTCTTTGACGGCGGCCAGCTGGCACCCCACGTCGAGGTCTCGCAGGGGCCGGTTCGCTGGGGCCTCACCTACGACGACTACATTGGCGAGCATGAGCGCCTGCGCCTCGGCGACGTGCACTGGTCGCGTCGCATCCGCCGCGTGGTGGACGGCCTGCGCCCGATGTACATGTGGGACCGTCTCTACCTGGGTGGCGGGAACTCGAAGCGCATCACGGCCTCGAACCTGCGTCTCATGGGCGACGACGTGATCGTCGTGCCCAACGACGCGGGGATTATCGGCGGCGTGCGGGCGTGGGAGCTGTGAGCACGCGTCGCCTGCGCCTGGATCTGGGGTACGACGGCACCGATTTTCGAGGCTGGGCCGCCCAGCCCGGCTTGCGCACCGTCCAGGGCGAGATCGAAGCCGCGCTCGCCATGGCCTCGCGCGAGGAAATGACGACGACCGTTGCCGGGCGCACCGACGCCGGGGTGCATGCGCGCCACCAGGTCTGCCATGTCGACTTGAGCGACGAGGCCTGGGCGCGGCTGACGCCCAGGGGAGGGGAGTCCTCCCAGGGGGCCACGGCCTCGTCGATCGTGCGCAGGCTGAACAAGATTCTCTCCGGGCGCTACGGTGAGCGCGCGCGTGGACGCGACCTGCCCGCCGCGCGCGGGACCTGTGATGTGCGCATCTACTCGGTGGCCGTCGTTGACCCCAGCTTCGACGCGCGCTTTTCCGCCCTCGGCCGCTCCTACGCCTACCGGGTCTCGGATCGTCCCTGGCCGCTGGGCCGATGGGACCGCCTGTGGGTGGAAGACCCGCTCGACGAGGCAGCCATGAACGAGGCCGGGGCCTCCCTGCTCGGGGAGCACGACTTCCTCGGGTTCTGCCGCCCGCGCGAGGGGGCCACGACGATTCGGACGCTGCGGACGCTGCACGCCGAGCGCGACAGCGAAGGGACTCTCGTTTTCCGGGTGGAGGCGGACGCGTTCTGTCATTCGATGGTCCGCTCCCTGGTCGGGGCGCTGCTCCTGGTCGGTTCAGGGGCGCGCGATACGGACTACCCGGCGCAGATACTGAGCGCCCGCTCGCGCGCTGAAGCCGCACCGATCGCCCCTGCCCATGGACTTACCCTCGAGGGCATCGACTATCCCGACCCGTCCCAGTGGGGCGCGAGGGCGCAGCAGGCTCGGGCCAGGCGTGATACGTGCTGCGGTGGCGGCGGCTGAGGAATGTGACACAGTATTCGTCGCGCTTTGACCGCCGGGCTGCGCACCGATAATATGGCTAGTGCTGTGCGTCAGCAGAGTACCTAGTGTCTCCCACTCGCTAGGAGCGCTCGCCGACGCCTCGCGCGAACCGTTTCATCGCGGATGCCCCCGGAAAAACCGGCGCGGCGTCCCATGACCAACAAGAATTGAAGGTTACGCCCGTGCGCACCTATTCACCCAAGCCCGGGGACGCGGACAAGAAGTGGTACGTCATTGACGCCACCGACGTCGTCCTCGGTCGCCTGGCAGCCCAGACCGCTGCCCTTCTCCGTGGGAAGCACAAGCCGACGTTCGCCCCTCACATGGACATGGGCGACAACGTCATCATCATCAACGCGGACAAGGTCGCTCTGACCGGCAAGAAGCTCGACCAGAAGATGGCCTACCGTCACTCCGGTCGTCCCGGCGGCCTGACCGCGACCGCTTACCGTGACCTCCTCGCCGCGGCGCCCGAGCGCGCCGTCGAGAAGGCCGTTAAGGGCATGCTTCCTCACAACTCCCTCGGCCGCGCGCAGTTCAAGAAGCTGCACGTTTACGCTGGCCCGGAGCACCCCCACGCCGGCCAGTCGCCGGTTCCCTACGAACTGACCCAGGTGGCTCAGTGACCTTTGGTCGCTGAACGCCTTTGACCCTGAGGAGAACCGTGGCTGAGACCATCGTTTCCGCTGAGCTGGACGAGGAAGTCGTCCCCAGCTCCTACACGTCCGAGACCGAGTCGGCTCCCGCCGGCGCCGGTCAGTCCATCACCGCGCCCGGCGCGGGCCTGGGCCGCCGCAAGGAGGCCGTCGCCCGCGTTCGCCTGGTCCCCGGCTCCGGCAAGTGGACCATCAACGGTCGCACCCTTGAGGATTACTTCCCCAACAAGCTGCACCAGCAGCTGGTGAAGTCCCCCTTCGTGCTGCTCGACATTGACGGCCGCTTCGACGTCATCGCCCGCATCAACGGTGGCGGCATTTCCGGCCAGGCCGGCGCCCTGCGCCTCGGCGTGTCGCGCGCCCTCAACGAGATCGACCGCGACGCGAACCGTCCGGCCCTCAAGAAGGCCGGCTTCCTGACCCGCGATGCCCGCGCCACCGAGCGTAAGAAGGCAGGCCTCAAGAAGGCCCGCAAGGCTTCGCAGTTCTCGAAGCGCTGATTTCATTCAGCACATTTTCTGTTGGTCGCGCCCCGCTCCTGCGGGGCGCGACCTTCGTTTACCGACGCGTGTGTGCCGCGATGTGAGCGTCCCCGCTGTCCGTGCCCCGGCTTCATGAAAATGAGCGGGCGCGAACGCGGTAGGCTTAGTGCAGTCATACGACCCACTGAACGGAGAGACTATGCCCAGGATGTTCGGCACGGATGGCGTGCGAGGACTGGCGAACGTTGATATCACTGCGGACCTTGCGCTGCAGCTCGGCGAGGCGGCCGCCCGCCAGTTCGGCGGATCCCGACGCGCGGACGGTTCGAAGCCTCGCGCGATCATCGGACGCGACACGCGTATTTCGGGCGAGTTCCTTGATCACGCCCTCGCGGCTGGCCTGGCCAGCGCCGGCATGGACGTGACCCGTATCGGCGTCGTCACCACGCCGACGGTCGCGCATTTGACCGCTACCGAGGACACCGTGGACCTCGGCGTCATGATTTCCGCGTCGCATAACCCGATGCCCGATAACGGCATTAAGTTCTTCGCGCACGGCGGCTACAAGCTCGCGGATTGCGTCGAGGATGAGATCGAGGCCCTCCTGAACACCGAGTGGGATCGCCCCACCGGTGACGGCGTCGGCGAGATCAACGCCGATCATGCGTGGGCCAAGGACTCCTACATTGCCCACCTTGTTGGCGCGATCGGCACGGACCTGCGCGGCATGAAGATCGCGATCGATTGCGCGAATGGCGCGGCCTCCGAGCTGGGCCCCGCGGTCTTCCGCGAGCTCGGGGCCGACATCACCGTCATCAACGCGTCCCCGGATGGGCGCAACATCAACCTGAACGCGGGCTCGACGCACCCCGAGGCCCTGCAGGCCGCCGTCGTCGAGTCCGGCTGCGATTTCGGCGTCGCTTACGACGGCGATGCGGACCGCTGCCTGGCCGTCGACCACGAGGGCAACCTCATTGACGGCGACAAGATCATGGGTGCGCTGGCCGTCAACGCCAAGGCGCACGGGACCCTCGCCAAGGACACGCTCGTCGTCACTGTCATGAGCAACCTGGGCCTGCTGATCGCCATGCGCGAGGCTGGCATCAACACCGTGCAGACCGGCGTGGGCGACCGCTACGTGCTCGAAGAGATGCTGGCGTCCGGCTACTGCCTCGGCGGCGAGCAGTCCGGCCACATCATCGCCCGCGATCACGCGACCACCGGCGACGGCATTCTGTCCTCGCTCCTGGTCTCGCGCATGGTGAAGGAATCCGGCCGCTCCCTGGCTGATCTGACGTCGTTCATTCAGAGGCTGCCTCAGACCCTCATCAACGTGGGCGGCGTGGACCGCGCTGCCGCATCGACGAACGAGGCTGTTGCCGAGGCCGTGGCAGCCGCTGAGGCTCGCCTGGGCGACACCGGCCGCGTGCTCCTGCGTCCCTCGGGCACCGAGCCGCTCGTGCGCGTCATGGTCGAGGCCGCGACCCAGGACGAGGCCGACGCCGTCGCTGCGTCGCTGGCAGACATCGTTAAGGAGAACCTGGCTCTCTGAGCGCACTCCGGTCATAGCTGAGGGCGGGCACCGGTGGGTGCCCGCCCTCGCGTGTGTGTTGCTGATAGACGAGGCCGCCTGGCGCTCTCCTGCGTGGAGAGTGCGGCAGGCGGCCTCGTGTCAGCGTGGGACCAATCGTCAGATCTTCGCGGCCTCGATCCACTCAAGCGGGATGCGGGTGAAGTACAGGCCCTGCATCTCACGCTCCCACAGGAGGCCGAGGGTCCCGTCAGGCAGGATCGTCATGCACTGGTAGACGTAGTGCGCCGGGTTGAAGGTGCGCGACGCGATCCACGTGCGACCTCCGTCTTCGGAGAGGCGAAGGACACCACGACCGCGGTAGGGGCGCATCTGCGAGGCGTTCGCGAAGACGACGCGCTCGGGGCAATCCTCCGTCGGCCACGGCACAGCGTTGGGCTGGCAGAAGATCTCGGTGATCTCTTGCGCGAAGGAGACATCGCTCCACGTCTCGCCTCCGTCGGTGCTGACGGTTGTGGCGACCTTGCCGCTCGGGTGCTGGTTGCGCATGAGCATGAGGAGGGAACCGTCGGCGCGCTCGATGAGCGTGGCCTCGTGCGTCGCGGCTGCTTCGGTGTCGAGTGTGCGCGAATTGATCTCGCGGCCCTCGAAAATACGCCCGTCGTTGGGGGACTTGCCGCGCTTCCACGTGGCGCCACCATCGTCGGAGTAGACGACGGAAGCGGAGAAGTGACGCTTGTGGTCCCCGTTGTAGTAGATCGGGATGACGAGGCGTCCGCTGCGCAGCTGCACGCCCGTGCCCGGGGAGGTGCCGCAGAAGGACATCCACTCTTCCTTCACGTCCTGGTTGAGGTTGACGGGACCGGACCAGGTCTCGCCGTCGTCGTCGGAGTAGATCATCTGCAGGAAGCAGGTGCGGGCCGTGAGCAGCGTCTGGTGGGGATCGTCCCCATCAGCGAGGAACACGTTGCCACCGGGTGATTCCTGTCCATCCTCGGTGACGGTGACGTCGCCACGCTCGGACACCCTATAGGGGGTTGGCGCGCCATCGGAATCCGTGACGCTGCCGTCCTCGTTCCAGGTGTAGGTGGCCCCCTGACTGTCGTGCAGGAGGTAGCGTCCCTTCTCGTCGACGCCGAGGCCGGCCTCGGCGTTGGGCTGACCGATCCCGCCGGGGAAGTGGTCGATGAGGACGACGAGGCGTCCGTTACGGCGGTCCTGGACGACGCAGGAATCGATGACCGACGCGCCCTTCGCCCCGTGACCGGGGTAGGAGAGTACCGTCTGGAGGTCGCCCCAAGTGTGTCCGCCGTCGAAGGATCGGCGCACCGTGAAGTTAATCGAGTTGGGGGAGTCATTCGCGATGGTCTCGCGCTGGTCGGCACCGGCGACAACGACCCCGGACTTCAGGGTGATCAGCGAGGGAATGCGGTAGCTGATGGAGTCGTGAAACCCGGCATCGAAGAGGCACTGCGTGTCGAGTGGGGCGACGGAGGATAGCTTCTTGATCTGCGAGTCGTTGAGAACCGAGGAGAAGAGGGCGGCGTTGCGGACCTCGCCGAAGAGTCGGGATCCGGAGGTGTCCTGGCCGATCACGACCTCGTCGAGGGAATCGATGGCGGCGAAGAACGCCTGCCCGGGCAGGTGGGCCTCGAGGTAGCCGTCGACGTAGATCTGTACCGCGCCGTGTCCGACGCGTACGACGACGTCGTGCCAGTGTCCCTGATCCCAGTGGCCGTGGGCCGTAAACGTGCGCCACTCGCCCCTGCGTCCCAGAACCTTGTACTCGATGCCGTCTGCGGTCACCGACAGGTTGAGCTGTTCAGTGCCCGCACCTCCGGCTGCGAGGATAGTTCCGTGCTGGCCGGGGCCGCGCACTCGATAGCGGGCGAAGATCGTGCCAGCGGTGAGTTCGGACAGCTCGGCGACGTCGTAATCCGACAGGTGGGCGGCGGCGAACTCAATGAGAGGGGTGGGGGCGGGGGAGAGGGCAAGGATCTCTTCCGCCGAAAGAACGGACTCGTGCTCTGCAAACGAGCGGATCTCGATGCCAGCTCCCGGGGTCAGTGCGAGCGCTGCGTCGGGGCCGCTGGCGGCGGGAGAGAGGTCTGCGGTGGTCGAGAAGCACTGGTAGCCGTCGAGGAAGATCTTCGAACCCGCAGCGGTCGCAGTGAGCGCGAGCGAATGCCAGGTGCCATCCGTGACGGAGGCGGTGTCCTCCATGTCCAGGGCGAAGGTCATCGCTTTTGTTGAGCCTTCGAGGAAGAGGGCGCTGGAGCGGATGAACAGCTTCCACCCCGTGTCATCCGTGCCGTGGAGGGCGATTACTGCTCCGTCGATGCGTGCGCGGAACTGTAAGGTCCAGGAAATTCCCGGGTGACCTGCGTCAATACTCATGTTTGGCACCTTTCTGTTAGTTGCTCATTCCGCCTCGCATCATTACAAAGCGGAGGGTGTGTTCAGTCACAATAGTGAAGTTGTCAGACAGATTATCACTACGACATTTCGTTGGCAATATGCAGATTGAGCCAAAATTTCCCCTTGACTCTAGAGTGAGAGAGAGCTAACATAATCGCAAGTTGTCTGACAACTTGCTAGTTAGACATCTGGACTCAAAGCCCCTCGTTATTCGACGATGAAATTTCAGGAAGGCACTCATCATGAGTACGTCCCCCACACAGGCGCTTCCGAAAAAGCCCTGGTATCAATACCTCACCAAAGAAGATCGCAAGGCCTTCTTCGCCGCATGGATCGGCGTCCTGCTTGATGGCTACGACTTCGTCCTCATCTCCTTTGCACTCCCCGCGATCAAGGAAGCATTCAGCCTGACGCTCGTCCAGAGCGCATCCCTGATTTCGGCGGCCTTCATCAGCCGCTGGATCGGTGGCCTCGTGCTCGGCGCAATCGGTGACCGCTACGGGCGCAAGCCGGCGATGATCCTGTCGATCTTCATGTTCGCTTTCGGGTCGATCGCCTGTGCGCTCGCTCCGAACTTCTGGATCCTGTTCGTCCTGCGCCTCATCATTGGCTTCGCAATGGCAGGCGAGTACTCCGCATCCGCCGCGTACGTCATCGAGTCGTGGCCCAAGCACATGCGCAACAAGGCTTCGGGCTTCCTTCTCTCCGGCTACGCCTTCGGCGTTATTGCCGCCGCTCAGGTCGACAAGTACTTCGTGACCTGGGTCGATTCGATGCACCCCGGCTGGGGCTGGCGAGCCCTGTTCCTCACCGGCATCGTCCCGATCGTCGTCGCCATCTACATGCGGCGCACCCTGCCCGAGGCCGCGGACTGGAGCGAGGCCAAGGAGAAGGGTGGCGATGAGAAGAATGACATGCTCGCCGTCCTCTTCGGCGGGCAGCGCAAGGTCCTCAACTACATCGTCGTTGTGATCGCATTTATCGGCCTGCTTCTCATCTTCACTCAGCAGGTGGGCGGCATTGTTGCGGTGGGCCTGGTCGGCCTCGTCTGCGCGGTTGTCTTCATCTACCTGATCATCCAGTTCGACTCCAATCGCTGGATCATTGGCATCGCGATCATGCTGACGATCTTCGCGTCCTTCATGTACACCTGGCCGATCCAGGGCCTTCTGCCGACCTACCTGCACGGTGTTGGTATGGACCAGAAGGTCGTTGCGAACGTCGTGTCCTTCGCGGGCCTCGGCAACGCAGCGGGCTACATCATCGCCGGCTTTGCGGGCGACAAGTTTGGTATGCGTCGCTGGTACGCGATCTCGCTGCTGCTCTCGCAGATCATCGTCTTCCCGCTGTTCATGCAGGACGGCAAGTACGTCGCCCTCGTGGCGGGTCTGCTCTTCTTCCAGCAGATGTTCGGCCAGGGCGTCTCGGGCCTGCTGCCCAAGTGGGTGTCCTCCTACTTCCCGGTCGACAAGCGCGCTGCTGGCCTCGGCTTCTGCTACAACGTCGGTGCCCTCGGTGGTGCGGTCGGCCCCGTCCTCGGCGCTGCGATTGCCGATCAGCTGGGTCTGGGTATGGCCCTGGCGATCCTGTCCTTCGGGTTCGCCGCGATCGTCATGGTGTCCATCGGTGCGAATATCCCGCGTCTGCTGCAGAAGGCCGTGGGGCCGGAGTATGTTCGTCCTGAAGATGGAAACGACGACATCATCAAAGAGGGATGATCACCATGACACTTCCTTTCGTTATCGGCGCGTATGCGTCGCATCCGGTGCCAGAGCTGGAGGCTGACTACTACCGTCTCCTCGCGGACCAGCCGTGGGTCAGCGGCGTCGAGATGCCCTACCCGGGCCAGCTCGCCACCCAGGGCGAGGTCCTGGCCAGCCACCTGGCCTCCCACTGGGACTTCAACACGATCACCGCGATCCCCGGCACAATGCAGAACGTGTGGAAGAACGAGAACTTCGGCCTGGCCTCGCCCGACGAGGCCGGACGCGCCGCCGCGCTCGACTTCACCCGCGCGCTGCGCGACGACCTCGCCGCCCTGTGCGATCGCGCGGGACGGCAGCTGGTCGCCCGCGTGCAGCTGCATTCGGCGCCGACGCGCCTGGCCCAGGCGGACGCCTTCCAGCGTTCACTCGCCGAGCTGGCCACCTGGGACTGGTGCGGGGCACGCCTCGTCATCGAGCACTGCGACAAGTACGTGCCCGAGCAGAACCCCGAAAAGGGCTTCCTCTCCCTCGAATCCGAGATCGACATCGTCTCCGAGGCCGGCATCGGTATTCACCTCAACTGGGGCCGCTGCGCCGTGGAAGGCCGCAGCGCGGATACCGCCTACGAGCACGTGCTCGAGGCCAGTAAGCGCGGCGTCCTGGACGGCATCATCTTCTCGGGTGCAGGTCCGGAGGAAACCCAGTACGGCTACTCCTGGATCGACGGTCACCTGCCCGCGCAGGCGGACGAACCGACCTCGCTCATGAACGAGGCCGAGATTGCTCGCTGCGCCAAGGCTGCCATCGAGGGCGGTGCCAACTACCTCGGTGCCAAGGTGTGCGTGCCCAAGGACGCGTCCCTTGAGAAGCGTCTGGAGATGCTGACCAACATCTACCGGGCCTGCGGCCTCGGCGACTAACGGCGTTGCCGCCGGGCGTCCCTCCCGCATTTTGTGAGCGTGCGGGAAGCGCCCGGCACGAGACCCACACGTGAGGAAGGGGCGGATACCAACCGGCATCCGCCCCTTCCTCGTGTTATTGCGCGTTCTGTTCTGCAGGTGAGGCGTGGCCAGCGCGAGAAAACCGCTGCTCGAAAGCGGGGGGCAAAGACAGGTATTTCTGCGCGCTGAAGTGGTAGTTGGCTGGGCTGATCTGAGGGTTGCTCAGCAGCTCCTGAACGGCGGGGTCGTTCGAGCAAGTCACGGTCTCACAGGTGCCCTCTGGGGAGAAGTAGAAAATATCGCGGCTAACGGCGTGAAGTGGGTTGTTCCGCTGTGCGTCGATGATCGCGAATCGGGCAAAATCCACCAGTGTTTGCAGCTGACCATAGAGGTCGTTGGGGGTTGCGGGTGCAACAAAGAGAAGATGCTGCTGTGGGATAATTGCGAAGAGGCCGTGTGGCGCTTCGATCGCGTGCTGCTTGATCACCGCAGGCATGTTTGCTGCTTTGGCTGCGATGAAAGGCGACGGACCGGACAAGCATGTTGTCGGGCCGGATTTCTGTGTGATGGTGATCGGTATGGCGTCAGTGTTCAGCTGTCCGTAGTAGAAAAGCTCATCGACGCTGAGAGGGCGAATACGGAGTCCCTCGGTGGTGCACCTGGTTGTGCCGGCTGCATGGACGATACTCAGGATCATTGAGAGCCCACCGGGGAAAGGACGCGCATAGGAGAAGTCGGGGTGTTGGACTGTGCAAGTGGGGACGAGCTCGGTGCGTACGCGCCGACGCAGCACGTCGGGGATGGAGAGTTCTGCGGCCTCCACGCGAATCTGATCGAAGATCCGATCGGCCCAATTGTTGAGGATACCCCTGTGAGAAATTGGAGGCGCGTTGAGCAGGTCGTAGAAAATCGCTACCAGGTTGCAAGTCAATACGTTGTTGACGACTAGATACATCAGCGCGTTGTTGCGGTCGATTACCACGTCGACGTGGAGTCCCTTTTTCTTCAGCTGGCGTACGAGGAGGGGAATGAGAGCGGAGTCGACGTACCCTGGAAACATCGTGCCCATTGGATACATGAGGTTTGACGTGCTCATTGGAAACATGAAGTTTGAGGGGTACATAGCGCTAGTGTCATTGTTGTGGGTGATTGGCTCAGCTTTGCGCGCAGAGCGCATACCGTGCCACGATACGCTCTTTAGCCGCGCCTGGCGACCGATGAGCGCCACACAGGGCGCGTCGGGATTGTTGCGATGGGGGTTTCGTCGGGGGTCTCGTCCTCGAGAGAGGCGTTGGGGTGAACGTCGGCCATGGGGGAGCGGCCCTCGATGACGTTGATGATCGAGGCGACGGCGGCCTCGGTCATGTCCTTGAGTGGCCATTCGACCGTCGTCAGCCCGAGCGCCTCGGCGCTGTGGCGGTCCTGGTTGCCGAAACCGAGGATCGACAGGTCGCCGGGCACCGACAGATCGAGATCCGCGGCCGCCTGGAAGACGCCGGGGGCCTGCGAGTCGTCGGCCAGGGCGATGAGGGAGATAGACGGATCCTCGTCGAGGAGGCGCAGGGCGGCCTGGTACGCCGTCGATGCCTCCCAGTCCGGCAGCGAATAGAGGGTGAAGTGCGTGGAAAATGCGCTCGCGATCGGGTTCTGGCGCGCGTGGTTAGTGTTCGGCCCCGCCAGGAAGACGGCGCGACCGCTGCCCGACCCGGTCGATGGGTCGATGAGCGCGCAGTCGGACAACACCTCCTGCACGCCGGCGCCCTCGTCGATGCGAATGAGAGACGATTCCGATCCGGTCGGGTCGGCCTCGATCATGGACATGGCGACGACGGGAATGCCGAGGTTCGCGAGCAGGCGCGAGGTGAAGGCCTCGGCCGACGTGGTCTCGCGGATGATCCCGGCGAGCTGGGTGTCGCCCAGGACGCCGCGGATGACCTCGGCGTCGGAGGCGCCGTCGCCGGACTGGAAGAGGGGAAGGAGGAGGTAGCCGCGGCGTTGGATGTCGATCATCGCGGTCGTGAGGACCGTGTGGACGACGGGCACGAACGGGTCATCCGGCAGCTCGGCCATGAGGAGGGCGATGAGGTGTGACTTGCCGCGGCGCAGCGAGCGGGCGGCCGCGTTGGGGATGTAGTTGAGTGCGCGTGCGGCCTGCTTGACGCGCTCGATCGTGGCGGGTGCGATCTTCACGTCCCGGCCTCGTCCGTTGAGGACGAGCGAGACGGTTGACGGTGCAACGCCTGCCGCGCGGGCGACGTCGGCCCGAGTTGCGCGCTCCATGCATGGCTCCCAATGCTCGGTTGCGTTTCGTTGAAACACAACAACTATAACGTGTTAGTCTTATCTCTGACGATCGGAGTTTCGACGATGACATCCGAAAGGCACACAGACGTGATATCGATACTACCTTCCTATGCTCCCGGTGCGGGAGCGCTCCTGCCGCCGCGCGCGCATCTGGTCGATGATCCCGGCGTTGTCAGCCTCGACGGTACCTGGTCCTTCGTCTATCACCGCACCGATCCGACCCCCTGGGTCAGCGTTGAAGAACCCTGGGATGAACCAACTGTCGGCGACGACGCGGACACGATCGACGTGCCCAGTCACTGGGTCCTGCGCGGCGAAGGCACCTGGGGTCACCCCGCCTACACCAACGTCGACTTCCCATTCCCCGTCGATCCGCCCTTCCCGCCCGAGGACAATCCGGTTGGCGACTACAGTCGTACCTTCGAGCTTCCGGCAGACTGGGAGGGTGGTGTCATCGCCCTGCGCTTCGATGGCGTCGAGAGTCAGGCCAGCGTGTGGGTCAACGGCACGTGGATTGGCATGGCCCGCGGCTCCCGTCTGGCCCACGAATTCGACGTGACCGAGGCCGTGTGCCCCGGCGTTAACCGGGTCACCGTGCGCGTCCACCAGTTCAGCCCGGGTTCCTACCTCGAGGATCAGGATCAGTGGTGGCTGCCCGGCATCTTCCGCTCGGTGAGCCTGCGTCACCTCGCATCCGGGGCGATCGAGGATCTGTGGATCGACACCGACTACGAGGCCGGGGTCGGCTACGCGACCATCGAGGCTCGGGTGCGTGGTACCGATGAGCCCCGCCTCCGCGGTCACCTGGAGATCGACGGCCTCTGGTCCTTCGCATACTCCCTCGAGCGAGTGGGCGAGGGGCGCTACCGCAGCGACCGTATCGAGGTCGGCAGCGTGCGCCCGTGGAGTGCCGCCGACCCCGCCCTCTACGATGCTCGCGTGCGCGTCGAAGGCGAGGACGGCCTCGTCAATGGCATGCGCTCCCTGCGCATTGGATTCCGCCGAGTGAGCATCGAGAACGGCGTCCTGATGGCGAACGGGCAGCCCCTCACGCTCAACGGCGTCAACCGTCACGAGGTGCGTGCCGACGAGGGACGCGTCTTCGACGAGGGTTGGGTGCGCGAGGACCTCGCTCTCATGAAATCCATGGGCGTCAACGCGATTCGCACCTCCCACTACCCGCCGCACCCCCGCGTGCTCGACCTGGCCGACGAGATCGGACTGTGGGTCATGCTCGAAGGGGACATTGAGACGCATGGGTTCGAGGGAACGGGGGAGTGGATCGACAACCCCTCCGACGACCCGCGTTGGGCCGACGCCTACCTGGATCGCACCGCGCGCGCATTCGAGCGCGACAAGAACCACCCCTCGATCATGATCTGGAGCCTGGGCAACGAGTCGGGAACCGGCGCAAACCTGGCCGCCTGCGCGCGTTGGGTCCACGAGCGCACGGGAAACAGAGCCATCGTTCACTACGAGGGCGACCATGGCCTCGAATACACGGACATCTATTCGCGCATGTACCCCACGCTCGAGGAGGTCGCGGCCGTCCTCGACGACAGCGATCTCCATGCCGAAGTCGCGGTTCCCACCCACGTCGCCGCCCATGTTGACGACGCAGCCCGCGAACGTATCCGCCGCGCCCCCTACCTCATGTGTGAGTACCTGCACGCGATGGGAACCGGCCCCGGAAACGCCGCCGGATACGCCGCGCAGATGAGCCACCCGCGCCACGCCGGCGGCTTCGTGTGGGAATGGCGCGATCATGCCCTGTGGCGCGCCCTCCCGGATGGGCGCCGCGCCCTGTCCTACGGCGGCGACTTCGGCGAGGAAGTGCACGACGGCAACTTCGTGTGCGACGGCCTCGTTGATGCGCTGTCTCGCCCCTACGCGGGCACGTGGGCGTGGGCTGCGGCCATGGCGCCCGACGCGCCAGCCCTCGCTCAAGCCCTCAAGGACGCCGGTAGCGGTCGCGACGACGAGCGCCTGCGTTCCCTCGCCTCGGCGCCGGTTGAGTCCATCCGTCCCCTCAGCGCGGCCGACCGTCCCTACGAGCTCGACTCGCGTGGGCGGCTCGTGAGGATCGGTGGCCTCCCGGTGTCCGTCGAGCTGAGCGTCTTCCGTGCCCCCACCGACAATGACCGGGGTCGAGGCCCCGTCGACTACTGGGGAATCAGCGCGGATGACCTTGGCCCCCTGGGTGTCGGACGCGGCGAGCACGGCACGTCGCATGCCATGCGCTGGGCGGCCGCGCGCCTGCACCTGCTGCGCCGCCGCCTCGTCTCGGTCGAGGGCGATGAGAGCTGTCAGCGCGTCGTCGAGCGTTGGTCGCCTCCCGCCGCGCAATTCGGCGTGACCCTCACCTGGGAATACCGGCCGGTGCGAGTCGGTGACATCCCCGCCCTGTCGCTGTCTGTGAGCGTCGTTCCCGACGGCGTGTGGCCCGATCGGGTGCCGCGACTGGGTGTGCGCATCGAGCTGGGCGGGTCCTCGTGGGAGGCATCGTGGCTGGGGGACACGCTCATCGGCTACTCCGACATGCGGGTCCCCGGCGCTCGCGGGTATGGGCGAGCCGAGGCCTCGGACCTGTGGGACGTCTGCGTGCGTCCGCAGGAAGGCGGTCAGCGGCTCGACCTGGAGGCGCTGTCCCTGCGAGGCGAGGCTGGGGAGCTCCTCATCCTCCCCGCCTCGCCCCTCGGTTGGAGCGTGTCGCCGTGGAGCGAGCGCGAGCTGGCGCAGGCTGCGCACTGGGAGGATCTGCCTGACAGTGAGCGTCTGTTCCTGTGGCTCGATGCCTTCCAGGACGGTATTGGTACCCGGTCATGCGGGCCCGACTCTCGGCCCGAATTTGCTGGCACCATGCGCCGTGCCGACATGACATTCGTGATTGCCCAGGTCGGGGGTGATTGAGCCAGCACTGTTATGTTGCGGCTTGATAACGATGCGCAAAGCTGTTGGCAAATGATGCACGAAGCGTCACAGGCCGCTATGATTCAGACATCAACTAACACGAGATAGTTAGTGACTCGATCCCATCGATCGACCAACAAAAACGGACCAACGGAGGTTTCGCATGTTGAAGAAGAAGATGGCTGCCGGCGTCGTCGCCCTCGCCATGTTCAGCACCCTCGGCCTGGCCGCCTGCAATGACGGCGGCTCTGGCTCCACCACCTCGAGCGGCGGTTCGACCGCTGCCGGTTCCATCCCTGAGCCCGACGTCGCGTGCGACATCCCCGCGGGCAACCTTGACGACTCAAAGATCGACACCTCGAAGGTCGAAGGCCAGATCACCTTCCAGACCCAGGGTCTGCAGAACGACTTCGGCGACTTCTTCAAGGCCAAGATCAAGGAATTCGAGGACGCCAACCCCGGCGTGACGATCAACTGGACCGACCAGGGCGGCGGCGCCGAGTTCGACCAGACCGTCACCGCTCAGGCCTCGAACTGCAAGATGGCGGACGTCATCAACGTTCCCTCCTCCACCATCCTCGCCCTGTCCAAGTCCAACCTCCTCATGGACTACGACGTCAAGGCCCCCGGCATCGGCGACAAGTTCGTGAAGTCCATTTGGGACTCCACCGCCCTCGGTGCGAACGACCACCACACGGCTCTGCCCTGGTACTTCGGCCCCTACATCACCACCTACAACAAGGAGGTCTTCAAGCGCGCTGGTCTCGATGAGAACATGCCGCCCAAGACCATGGATGAGCTGTTCGAGGATGCCGCCAAGGTCGGTGCCGACGGGCAGGGTGACTACGGCATCTATGGCTCGCCCGAGTGGTACATGATCGCTCAGCTGCACGGCATGGGCGTCAACCTGCTCAACGCCGACAAGACCGCCTTCGACTTCGCCGACAACGAGGCTGCGATCAACTACGTCACCAAGCTCTCCGAGCTCTACGCCTCCGGCGCCATCCCGAAGGACTCCCTGACCGGCGAGCCCGACCCGGGCAAGGCCTACACCGACGGCAACCTCGCCTTCGGTACGCCCAACGCCTCGTTCCTCAAGTCCGTCAAGAAGAACAACGAGACGGTCTACCAGAACACCGGCGTCGGCCCGTTCCCGACCAACCCTGGCATCAAGCCCGTCTTCGAGGGTCAGTACATCGGCGTCTCCGTCACCACGCAGAACGCCCCGCTGGCCATGAAGTTCGCCGAGTGGATCACCAACGCTGAGAACGAGTACGCCTGGACGCACGACGGCGGCGCCATCATCTTCCCGGCTGCCACCGACGCCCTCGACAAGCTCGTCGCCAACCCGCCGGAGATCGCCGACGACCCGGTCTTCAAGGCCGCCTACGAGGAGGCCGCTAAGGCCGCCAAGGACGCCGAGGCCTACACCGACGTCTTCTACGCGACCGGCGCCGTGAAGGACGCCCTCATTGAGAACGTCAACAAGGCCATCCGCGGTGAGGTCGATCCCAAGACCGCCCTCAAGACCGCTCAGGATCAGATGAACGAGAAGCTCAAGGCTCTCGGAGACTGATTGACCGCTCGGGGGCCGAGGCCTGGCCTCGGCCCCCGACGCATTCCTTGCCCAGCGTCGGGCCGTCGGCTCACGACCCCACGCACCCCTCATTAAGGATTTTGGTATGCCGACACGTAAGAGCGCGCAGGTGCGCTCCCTCAATGGCGCCGCCCGATTCCGCCCGGGCTGGGTTCCCTGGCTGTGGGTGACCCTCCCGGTCCTCGCGGTCATCTCCTTCTACATCTACCCCTTCATCACGACCGTCTACGTGTCATTCACGAAGACCAAGCCGATGGGGCGCATCGGTCGCTTCGTTGGTATTGACAACTTCACCGCGGTACTGTCAGATCCTGAGTTCTGGCAGTCGCTGACGAACTCCCTCATCTACGCGGTGTGCGTCGTCCCGCTGATGGTGCTCCTGCCGCTGCTGCTGGCCCTCCTCGTCAAGTCGCACGTGCCCGGCATTGGCTTCTTCCGCGCCCTCTACTACCTGCCGGCCATCTCCTCGTTGGTCGTCATCTCCCTGGCCTGGCGCTACCTTCTCGACCAGCGCGGTCCCATCAATAACCTGCTGGCGTCGTGGGGCCTCGACCCGATTCCATTCCTGTCGAATCAGTGGTTGATCCTCTTCTGCGCCATGATCATCACCCTGTGGCAGGGCCTGCCCTACTACATGATCCTGTACTTGTCGGCCCTCGCGAACGTCGACAAGTCCCTGTACGAGGCTGCCGAACTTGACGGTGCCGGACCCATCCGTCGCTTCTTCACCGTCACGGTCCCCGGCGTCAAGGTCATGATGTTCCTCGTCGCCACCCTGACGACGATCGGATGCCTGAAGATCTTCACCGAGGTGTACCTGCTGGGCGGCTCCGCATCACCCACGAAAACCCTCACGATGTACATCCGAGACCGAATCGTGGACCCGACCTTCGGATCGCTGGGACAGGGCGACGCCGCCTCGGTGTGCCTCTTCCTCATCACCTTCGGCTTCATCATCGCTTCGCAGAGCCTGCAGAGGAAGGCTGAAGAATCATGAGCACCGCAACGCCTACCACTCCCTCCTCCTTCGGCGAGCGCTTCGCGCAGTGGCGCAAGGAGCGCTGCCTCGAGCGCCAGGGGCGCAACACGGCGTCGCGTCAGATGCGCGGCGGGGCCCTGTTTGCCCGCTACGTCCTCCTCGTCGTCGTCGCCCTCATCCTGGTCGGCCCCCTCGTCCTGCCCCTCATGGCTGCATTCAAGGCTCCCGGCGAATCCGTCTTCGGCCAAGGGGCGACGATGCTGCCCCAGCACTGGTCACTGGACTCCTTCTACGTGCTCTTCGAGCGCACGAACATCCTCCTGTCCATCAAAAACTCCGCGATTCTCGCGACCCTGACGGTCACCTCGAACGTCGTCCTGTCGTGCATCGGCGGCTACATGCTGTCGAGGCGCGGGTGGACTGGGCGCAACATCATGTACTTCGTGGTCCTGTCCGCCATGATCTTCCCCTTCGAGTCGATCATGCTCTCGCTGTTCAAGATGATGGTGCAGCTGGACCTGTACAACACGCTTCCCGGCGTGTGGATGGTCGCCATGATCGGTCCGTTCCAGATTCTCATGATGCGCGCAGCCTTCATGGGTATTCCCGACGAGATTGAAGATGCGGCCCTCATTGATGGCGCGGGCGAACTACGTCGCTTCTGGTCGATCTTCCTGCCCCAGGTTCGCGGCACCCTGACGGTCGTCGGCCTGACGTCCTTTATCGGGGCCTGGTCCGACTTCATCTTCCCGCTGCTCATGCTGCCGGACCCGAATAAGCAGACGCTGATGCTGACGCTGACGGCCATCCAGAACTCGCCGCAGGGCGTGACCTACCAGCTGGTGCTGGCCGGCGCTGTCGTTGCGATGATCCCCGTCGTCCTGGTCTTCGCCTTCAGCCAGAAGTTCTTCTTCCGCGGCATCGAAGACGGCGGTCTGAAGTTCTGATTTCTCTCCCCGCGGGTGCTTCTCGCACCCGCGGGGATCTTCTCTACCTAAAAGGAGGTTTTTTCACAAAAAACTAACACGTGTTAGGGATTGTTTATTATTGGCCGTCTAACGGCCTATCCCTGCCATCACCCCCATACTGACGAAGGAGTTAAACTCATGGGGACTAGACCCATCATCGGTGCGCTCTCAGCCCCGATTCTTGCGGCCACCATGCTTGGCCTCGCGCCGACCGCGGCCGTTGCCGCCACCGACACCCCGTATCACCCAACCGTCCTGTGGGCGACCTCCGAAGAGAAGGTCGGCGAAAGCGCCCCCAACGGCACCATCGCCGCCCTCGTCGACGACGACACAACCCGCACCGACGCGACCAAGACCTTCTGGACCACCAAGTGGAAGGGCGGCCTCGACGAATATCCTCACGCCGTCGCCGTCCAGAACCCCACCCCCGGCACGCAGGTCTGCGGCCTCGGCCTGACCCCGCGCCCCACCTACGATTCGACGCTCGGCAACGACCAGTTCCCGGGTGAATACCGCGTCTTCGCCTTCGATGAGGACCCCGGAAACCCGGCTGCAGAAGCCTCCTTCGCCGACTGGAAGACCAAGGTCGCCGCGGGCACCTGGGACGGCGGGACCGAGGTCGCGCACGGAAGCGACCTGCAGTTCGGCAATAAGGAACAGTACGTCACCTTCCCGGCGACCACGAAGCGTGTCTTTGCCCTGACGGGCCTGCGCTCCCTCGCCCCCGGCAAGAAGGACATGGCGCTGTCCGACATCAAGCTCCTGCCCTGCGACGCCGAGGGTAACGCCATCACCTCCTACGGCAGCGACGACAACAGCGGCAACAACACCGCGACCCGTCCCGTTGTGCCCCACCCCGAGGCCCCCGAGCAGGGATCCGGCGCGTCCGACCTCGTCGTCGACTTCGTCATCGACCAGCTGCCCTACGGCGAGCCCGGCAAGCCCGTGGACTTCGCCCCCGACACCCACACCTACACGGCCACCGGCTACTACCACGCCACCACCGTCTCGGCCCGCATCCGCACGGTCGACGGCGCCACCGTCACCATCAACGGCGCGACCCCCGACGCGGACGGACGCGTGTCCAACCTCGATCTGGCCACCGGCCTGAACGTCATCACCGCGACCGTGTCCAAAGACGGCAAGGAGGCCACCTACGTCGTCAACATCACCAAGGTGGACACCGACTTCCGCGGCAATGTCATGGTCCCCGTGACCGCCACAGCTAACGGCGGCACCGAGGCCGACAACGCGGCCCTCACCGACCTCGACCCCGCCACCACGTGGACCTCTGACCCGCTCGTCCGCGCGAACGAGTGGTCGAGCAGCGTTACTGGCATCGAGCTGCACCTGGGCGAGGCCCGCTACGTGCACCGCGTGAACGGATGGGGCACTCCGACCCTGCCCGCTGGCGCGCCGTCCTGGCACGGTGGTAACTCCGTCGCCATCGCGGTTCAGGAGGCCGACGGCGGGCCGTGGAAGACTATTGTCACCCACGGCTCGCTCACACGCGACGCGCGCGGCCTGTGGTACTGGGACTTCAACGCCTACCACCTCGCCAAGAACATCCGCATCTGGATGAACGACGAGACCGAGCCCCAGACTCCGCGCAATATCGCCACCGCCGTCACCTTCAACGACGTCGAGGTGTGGGGTCTGCCCGCCGGTCAGACCCCGGTGACTCCGGCTGTCGACAACTCCATGTACGAGCGCTACTCCGGCTTTGACCCCGGAGAGGGCAAGTGGGGCGTCAACCGTGCCCAGGCCCTCGCGCTGCAGTACGGCGTCATGATGCCCGCGTGGGTTCCCTCCGAGGGCTACGGCCGCGGCGGTTTTAACGCCAACGAGCGTGACCTGACGGGCGGCGCCTTCCCCATGTTCTACGACCTGCCCATGTTCAACACCCCCATGATGGAGTCCCTGGGCAAGGGCGCGCCGTGGGCCCTCGCCAAGGCCCCCACCGGCAAGAACAGCATGTGCAACGCGGGTGATCCCCACGACTTCATGAACGAATACATGAAGCCTTACGCCTCCACGCTCGTCGACATCCAGTACGGCGATGAGGGTGGCTTCAACCGCGTCGAGTCGGAGTGCTTCAAGAACTGGTTCTCCTGGTCCAAGCAAAACATCCCCGGCGCCGTCGTTCACGCCAACTCCTGGGACGACCCCTCCTGGTACCGCGATGCGAACCTGAGCTACTACGTCGAGAACGCCAAGCCCGACCTGCTCAGCTGGGACAAGTACTACTGGGGCGCCAACGGTGGCCCGGCTCCGAGCAGGGTCGTCATGGACCTGCTGAACACCAACACCTGGAAGAAGCAGCGCGAATACGGCCTCAAGGGCACCACCGGTGACGGCTCCGCCCCGATCCTGTACGGCCAGTACCTGGACTACAACTGGGACGCGAACGTGTCCGCCTCCGAAAAGTCGATCGTCCCCTCCCTGGGCTTAGCGACCGGCCAGAAGTGGTTCGGCCTGTTCCGCATGGAGTACAACGGCTACGACCGTTCCTCGATCATCGACCACGACGGTGCGCCGACGCGCTCATTCTACGAGTTCTCCAACATCTTTGGAAACGTCAGCTACATCGGTAACTACACGAAGGCCATGAACTCCACGTTCGTCGCCTACAAGCCCGGCCAGTACGCGGCTCGCGGGGCGACCCCCTCGCTGAGTGGCTACAAGTACGGTGACTTCGCCTCCGGCGACGAGGCCATGGCTGCCAACGCGGCCGTCGGCCTGGTCGACATGTCGGTGACCAACGTCGGCTCCGTGAACGACGGTCTGCCCGGCGACGTCGTCGTCGGCTACTTCGAACAGCTGAAGGGACTGGATGGCGCTAAGTCCGCCGAGATCTTCGGCGACTCGACGACGGCCCCCAAGGGCTTCATGGTCGTCAACGCCCTGACCGGCCAGACGCACTACCCGTCCTACCTCCTCGACCCGCGCACCGATAACGGCTCGCTGGCCGAGACCGCTCAGGACATCACCCTGACCGTCAAGAAGCCGAGCGCGAACGCGCACCTGATGCTCGTCAACCCTGCCGACAAGACGACGCAGGAAGTCGAGCTCGGCGATGGTGAGACCTCGCAGGTTGTGCTTCACGCCGTTGGTGGCGGCGACTCGCGCTTCCTGTACTGGGTGACGATCGAGAACCCGGCTCCCACGCCGGACCCGCAGCCGACCCCGGACCCACAGCCTTCCGTGGATCCCACCCCGGTGCCGCAGCCCACCGTGGATCCCACCCCGGCTCCGACCCCGGATCCCACGCCCCAGCCTCGCAGCGGCCAGTGGAAGTCCGGATACTTCGGCTGGTGGTACGCCTACTCTGACGGCACCTACGCCGCCAACGATACTCTGGTCATCGATGGCTTCACCTACCGCTTCGACGCGAGCGGCTACCTGAAGATGGGCTGGGTCTACGACGGCGGACACTGGTACTACCACGGCCCCAGCGGCGCCCAGCAGTCCGGCTGGATTCAGGACCGCGGCTCCTGGTACTACCTCGACCCCGCGACCGGGCAGATGGCCACCGGCTGGACCCAGATCGGTGGAACCTGGTTCTACCTGTCCTCCTCCGGCGTCATGCGCACCGGCTGGGTCAAGGATGGTGGCGCCTGGTACTACCTGTCGCCCTCCGGATCTATGGTCACCGGCTGGCTGCTCCTCGGCGGGACCTGGTACCACCTGGGCACCAACGGCGCGATGACCACCGGCTGGTACCAGGAGGGCCCGACCTGGTTCTACCTGCGCGGTAATGGCTCCATGGCCACCGGTTGGGAACTGATCGGGTGGTCCTGGTACCACTTCGCCCCCTCGGGCGCGTGGATCGGCTAACCGTTAGCTTGACATGAGACGAGGCCGTGGCTGGGTTTTCCGGCTGCGGCCTCGTCTCATGCATGATCGGGGCAGGAACGTCAGTCCTTGCGGATCGACAGCGATTCGACGCGGTGGTCGGCGCCCTTCGTGAAGATGAGGGTTGCGCGCTCGCGGGTGGGGCGGATGTTCTCGCGCAGGTTCGGCAGGTTGATCGCGTTCCACACGACGTGCGCGGTGGAGACGGCCTCGTCGTCGGTGAGGGATGCGTAGGTCTTGAAGTAGGAGTCTTCGCGCGAGAACGCGGTTGCACGAAGCTTGAGGAAGCGGTCGACGTACCACCGCTCGATGAACGTCTCGTCGGCGTCGACGTAGATGGAGAAGTCGAAATAGTCCGAGACGGCCACCGACACGGAGCCGGGTGCCGAGCGCGGCGGCTGGAGCACGTTGAGGCCCTCGACGATGAGGATGTCGGGTCGATCCACGTCGATGAAGGCATCGGGCACAATGTCGTAGGTGACGTGGGAGTACACGGGTGCCTGGGCGTGCGGGTTGCCCGCCTTGACCGAGGCCAGGAACGAGATGAGGGCCGTGCGGTCGTAGGACTCGGGGAAGCCCTTGCGGGCGATGAGGGAGCGTTCCTGCAGGATCCGGTTCGGGTAGAGGAACCCGTCGGTCGTCACGAGGTCCACGCGCGGGGTGGAGTCCCAGCGGGAGAGCAGCAGCTGGAGCAGGCGCGCGACCGTCGACTTGCCGACGGCGACCGAGCCGGCGATGCCGATGACGAAGGGGGTCGAGTGGGCCTCGGATTCGCCGAGGAACGCGTGGCGCTCGGCGGCGGTGCGGCGGCGACCGTCGATGTAGAGCTGCAGCAGCGCGCTCAGGGGACGGTAAATCGTGTCGACCTCGGTCATGTCGATGGGATCACCCAGCGACGCGATGCGGTCGATGTCCTCCTGGGTGAGCGGCAGGGGAGTGCGATCGGCGAGGCTGTCCCACTCGCAGCGATCAAAGCGCGCGTAGGGGTTAGGCGCGCCGCGCCTAGAGGCCTGCGTGTGCTCGTTGGACGAGGCGTTCGGCGAGGCCGGAAATGGGACGGTCGAGGGGCTCTCGGTGGTGCTCACGACCCCATTGTGCCCCACTTGTTTGTGGTCGTGTGCACTTGTTCACCGCGTGAAGCGACACACGTTACTGACCGATAGGGGGGTTTGGTGTGTTGGAATGGGTGGTATGTGCGGAATTGTTGGACATATTGCATGCAAGGCGTCCCAGCGTAGCCGCGAGGTTGTCCTCGGTGGCCTGGCGCGCCTCGAATATCGCGGATACGACTCGGCGGGTATTGCCCTGACCTCGAACAACGGCCTCTACGTGCGCCGTGCGGTCGGCAAGCTTGTCAACCTCGTCGAAGAAGTTGACGCGGACGCCCCCGCCGACGCCATGGCCGGTATCGGGCATACCCGTTGGGCCACCCACGGGCGCCCGACGGTCGCGAACGCCCATCCCCATACGAGCCCGGACGGGCGCTTCGCCCTCGTCCACAACGGCATCATCGAGAACGCGGATGCCCTGCGCGCCGCCCTCATCGCCGACGGCGAGTTCTTCTCCTCCGAGACCGACACCGAGGTGGTTGTCCACCTGCTGGCGCGCGCCTACAACGAGGCGGAGGCGGCCTCGTACACCGGCGGAGTCGCCGCACTGACGGGTGCGGACGAGGAGGTGGCGCGTCGCCTCGTCGTCGCGATGCGCGGTGTGACCGCGCAGCTGCACGGCACCTTCACGCTGCTGGTGGTGAGTACCGAGTCTCCGAACGTCATCGTCGCGGCCCGCCGCTCCTCCCCGCTGGTCATCGGCCTGGGCGAGGGTGAGAACTTCCTCGGCTCCGACGTCCTGGCCTTCGTCGAACACACGAACCGCGCGCTCGAGGTCGGCCAGGACGAGGTCGCGGTCGTCTCCGCGACCGGCGTGACCGTCATCGACCCCAGCGGAAACCCCGTCGAGCGCAAGCCCTACGAGGTTGACTTCTCCTCTGATCGCGCCACCAAGAACGGCTGGCCGACCTTCATGGAGAAGGAAATCCATGAGCAGCCCGAGGCCGTGGGCGCGACCCTGGCGGATCGCATCGACTCTCACGGACACCTGGCTCTGGACGAGGTGCGTATCCCCGAGCACGTGCTGCGCTCCGTCGACAAGGTCATCATGATCGGCTGCGGCACCGCCTCCTACGCCGGACAGGTCGCCCGCTACGCGATCGAGCACTGGTGCCGCATCCCCGTCGAGGTTGAGCTTTCCAGCGAGTTCCGCTACCGCGACCCGGTTGTGGGTGAAAAGACGCTGGTTGTCGCCATCTCCCAGAGCGGCGAGACCATGGATACGATCCAGGCGATCCGCCACGCCCGCGAGCAGGGCGCGAAGGTCGTCGCCATCGTGAATACGCCTGGATCGACGATCTCGCGCGAGTCCGACGCGGTGATCCTCACGCACGCGGGCCCCGAGATCGCGGTCGCCTCCACGAAGGCGTTCACCGCGCAGGTCACCGCCTGCTACATCCTGGGCCTGTACCTGGCGCAGGTGCGCGGCAACAAGTACGCCGATGAGATCGCCGACTACATGGACAAGCTCGCGCGCGTCCCCGAGGCTATCGCCCGCGTCCTTGAGAGCGGGGAGACGGTCCGCCAGTTCGCCCGCACGATGCAGGACGCGACGTCGGTCATCTACCTGGGCCGCCACGTCGGCTTCCCGGTCGCGCTCGAGGGAGCGCTCAAGCTCAAGGAAATCTGCTACATCCACGCCGAGGGCTTCGCTGCCGGCGAGCTCAAGCACGGCCCGATCGCGCTCGTGGACGAGGGCCAGCCGGTCATCGTCATCGTGCCGACCCCGCGCCGCCCCGAGCTGCACGGTAAGGTCCTGGCCAACATCGCTGAGGTCCGGGCCCGTGGTGCCCGCACGATCGTCATCGCCGAGGAGGGGGACTCCTCCGTCGACGAGTTCGCCGAGGTCGTCTTCCGCGTGCCCCCCGTGCCGACCCTGTACGCGCCGCTGCTGACCGTCGTGCCGCTGCAGATCTTCGCCTGCGAGCTCGCCTCCGTCAAGGGCCTCGACGTCGACCAGCCGCGCAACCTAGCCAAGTCCGTGACGGTGGAGTGAACCACCGGTGCGGGGCTAGCGCCTCGTGAACGCGGCGGGCCTCGTTCCTGATAGAGGGGCGAGGCCCGGGCCGCGTTTGCGGACCGGCGCCGATAGAGGCGTCGGATAGAAACGTGTGCGGGTGTGCTGCGTCATCGGATGCGTCCCAAAGCGTGAATGCGTTCACGATAGCCCTGTGAAACAGTAGCCAAAACGGCTCATGTGTTTGCAAGCGAGGGGGAGGGGAAGACTAGCGTGGAAACCACGGCGACATCCGCGCCGCACCCAACAACGCACGTTTGCCCCGGCCTCGTGTCGCGACGGCCGTAACCACCCCAGGAGGTGCGCACATGACCCTGTCCATGATCCTTATCGGAATCCTGCCCTCTGTCTTCTTCGGCGTAGCCACGACGCTGATGGGAAAGACCGGCGGATCAGACCGCCAGCGAGTCATGGGCGCAGTCCTCGGCGGCCTGCTCATGGCCGCCGTCGCCACCCCCTTCCTGCACCCCGCCTGGACGCCCCTGAACCTGGGCGTGTCCTTCCTGACCGGCCTGCTCCTCGGCGTCGGCGTGTGCGATCAGCTGCGCTCCTACACGGTCCTGGGCATGAGCCGCACGATGCCGCTGTCTACCGGCGGCCAGCTGGTCCTCATGTCCCTGGCGGGCATCGCGATCTTCGGCGAATGGCTCCACGGCGGCGCGCTGCCCTACGGAATCGCCGCCATCGTGGTCCTCATCGTCGGCATCTGGTTCCTGTCGCGCTCCGAGTCCGGCTCCGACGCGGCCTCCCTCGACTGGAAACGCGGCACCTTCCTGCTGACCACCTCGACGCTGGGCCTCGTCGCCTTCCCGCTCATCATCAAGCGGTTCGCGATCGCGCCCGCCGAGTTCCTCCTGCCCCAGGCAGTCGGCTACACCGTGTACTGCGCGATCTTCTTCGCGATCCAGGGCCGCGGCGGCGTGGCCCCCGAGGACTCGCTGCGTCACCGCCGCATGTTCCCCTCGATTTTTAACGGCGTCCTGTGGGGTACCGCCATCCTGCTGCTCCAGCTCAACTCCAACAACCTGGGCGCGGGCACGGGCTTTACCCTCTCCCAGCTCGGAATCCTCATCTCCACGCCGCTGGGCATCCTCTGGCTCCACGAGACGCGCTCGCGCAAGGAGCTGCGCTGGACGATCATCGGCGTCGCCCTCGTCATCGTGGGCGCGGTCCTCGCGGGGGTCGCGAAGACCCTCGACGTCGCCTGATCGGCGCGGCGACTATCTGAACATCTGACGGCGGCGGGGCGTGTGCCTCGCCGCCGTGTTTGTTAGCCTCTTCCCCCTCACCCGCTGCCCTGCGAGGGTCGGCACGTGTGGGAGAATTGCCCCATGTTGATTCTGGACGGTCGCGCCCTGTCTTTCGCGCAGGCACGAGACATTGAACGTCAGCACGTGGAAGCCGCCGCGGCGGAAGGGGACCCCGACCGCTACATGCGCCAGGTCGCCGAGAAGGTCGCCGATCGTGTCCGCTACCTGTCCGATCCGCTCGCGTGGCTGTGGAATATACCGGAGGCGGCCGCCATCTCCAGGCTGCGAGACGATATCGGTCTTGACGAGGCGGCGGCCCGCATCGAAGACTTGGACACCTGCGTGGTCGCTTTCGTTGGCGGAGGCGACAACGGCGGTGATGCCCTGTACGCGTGCGCGCTGCTGGCGGAGCAGGGGATGGTTGTCACAGCATTTCTGCTCAAACCCACGTGTCATGCGCGAGGCCTGGCTGCCGCCCGAGAGGCGGGCGTCGGTATCGTGGAACTGGGCGGGCGCTCCCTGCGCTCCATCGAAGGAACACCCGAGTGGGGCACCATCTGCGGTGCACGCCTGTGGATCGACGGAATCGTGGGCATCGGTTCACGTGGGCCCCTCGCGGGCGAGCTCGCGGATACGGTGACGTGCCTGAACGACGCAATGCGTGCGCACCCGAAGAAAGTGATTGCCATCGATGTACCGTCGGGCCTCACCGATGACGACGGCGCGGTCCGCGGTCCGATTCTGCGGGCCACGCACACCCTCGCGGTTGGCACCTACAAGCGCGCACAGATCCTGCCGCCCGCCGTCGAATACTCCGGCGAGGTGAGGCTGATGCGAATGTATTGGAGCGAGGTGGCCACCAGCACGCGTCCCGACGCTGACGGAACGATCGGTGCGGGCGACATCTACTACTACGACGATGAATATCGCGCCCACTGCGCCGTGCCCGTTCCCGCATTCTCGGACGACAAGTACGCGCGCGGCGTTGTTGGCCTCGTTGCCGGCTCCGACACCTATCCGGGCGCGGGTATTCTCGCCACGCGCGGGGCCCTCGCCGCGGGTGTGGGTATGGCTCGCCTCAACTCGACCCGGCGCGTCCAGGATCTCGTGCTGGCCGACCAGCCGGGCGTCGTCATGGCCGGCGGACGCATTCAGGCGGCACTTATCGGGCCCGGCCTGGACGAGGAGCGCCGCGAGGACGCGCTCAAACTCGCCCAGTTCTGCGGACAGTCGGGCATGCCGCTCGTCATCGACGCGTGGGCACTCGACCTCGTCCCCGAGCTTCTCGGCTCGCTCACCCCCGACGCCACCGTGCTCACCCCGCACTACGGCGAGGCGGCGCGCCTGCTGAGCGCGCTCGGAACGCCGATCACGAAGCGCGAGGTCGCAGCCGCCCCCCTGCACTACGCTCGTGCCCTCCACGAGGCCACGGGCTGCCACATCGTCCTCAAGGGCCCCGTGACGATCGTCTATTCGTTCGAATACGTCGCCGTCGACGCGGAGGAAAATTCGGCTACCCGCGTTGACGGGACCGACAGCGGCGCGGACGCGCGCCCCGAGCTCACGCGCGTCTACGAACCCACGGTCAGCGCGACAAGCACGTCCTGGGCCGGCATCGCAGGCAACGGTGACGTCCTGGCAGGTTTCATCGCGGGAATCCTGGCGCGCGCCAGTGCGCGAGCAAGCGCTGGCTCTCGCTCGCAGTGCGTGACCTCGGCGCGCCTATCGGCAGCCGTGTGTCTGCACGCCCGCGCGGCCGACAGCGCCGCGAATCGACACGACGGCGGCGCCCCCATTCAGGCCAGCGACATTGCGGCCGCAATTCCCTCCGTCCTGGCCGACCGCAGGCCGTAACACGTCAGACGCCGCTGGCTTCCGCTGCGCTGCGCGGTCTGACTCGCGTGAGATACTAGGGGAGTGACTGTCACAGACATTCAAAGCGAGGGACGGGGATACCCGTCGCAGGCAGCCGTCGACCTGGCCGCCATCAAGCACAACCTGAGCGTCCTGCGGGCCGCAGCCCCGGACGCGCTCCAGCTCGCCACCGTGAAGGCGAACGCTTACGGGCACGGGCTCGTTCCCGTCGCGCTCGCGGCCCTGGACGGTGGTGCCGACTGGCTGGGGGTTGCCCAGCTGGCCGAGGCCTTCGCACTGCGCCGCGGCCTCGACGAGGCCGGGGTCGCCCGAGCCGACGCGCCCATCCTTGCGTGGATCTCCACCTCATCCTCCGACTTCGCGGCCGCGATCGAGGCCGACATCGACCTGTCCGTGTCGTGGACCTGGGTCCTCGCCGACATCTGCGCCGCCGCCCGATCGGTCGGTCGCCCCGCCCGCGTCCACGTCAAGATCGACACGGGCATGTCGCGCGCCGGCTCCACCCTGGCCGACCTGCCCGCCCTGGCCTCGGCCCTGCGTATGGCCGCAGACGACGGCCTCGTCGACGTCGTGGGCGCGTGGAGCCACATGTCCCGCGCCGATGACCCCAGCGAGGCGGGCAATGCCTCGACCGCGAGCCACGTGCGCATCTTCGAGGAGGGCCTGGCGATCCTCGCCGACGCCGGCATTACCCCGCGCATCCGTCACCTGTCCGCCACCTCGGGCATCCTGTGGCATCCCGAGGCCCACTACGACATGGTCCGCGCCGGCATCGGCCTGTACGGCCTAAGCCCCGACCCCGCGGTAGCGACGGCCGACGTACTCGACCTCGTCCCCGCCCTCGAGCTGCGCGCCCCGCTGACGTCCGTCAAAGTCATCGAAGAGGGAACCCCGCTCTCCTACGGGGGGACCTGGGTGGCACCCACGCGCCGCTGGATCGGCCTCGTGCCCCTCGGCTACGGCGACGGCATCTTCCGCGCGGCATCCAATAAGGCTCGCGTCGTCGTTCGCACCGAGGCCGGCCTCCTCAACGCGCCGCTCGTCGGACGCGTGTGCATGGACCAATTCATGGTTGATCTCGGTCCCGCCGAGGGAGAGCCCGGAACCCCGACCGCGCGCAGCGGCACCGCACCCGCAGCCGTGGGCGACACCGCCGTCTTGTTTGGCACGGGCGCGCTCGGCGAACCCCTGGCCGATGAATGGGCGGACGCTGCCTCTACCATCAACTACGAGATCGTCACCAACCTCGGCGCCCACATCCCGCGTGCCTACCGGGACCACACAGCGCACACTCAGGAGAAGAACACGCATGAGTGACACAATCACCGCCACGTTCCAGGTGTCAACGAGCGACGCCGACCAGACGCGCTCGCTTGGCGAAGACCTCGGGCGCATTCTCGCTGCCGGAGACCTCGTCATGCTCTCGGGAGGCCTCGGCGCGGGCAAGACCACCCTGACCCAGGGCATCGGCGTCGGTATGGGCGTGCGCGGACGCGTCGCCTCGCCGACCTTCATCGTCGCGCGCGTGCATCCCTCCCTGAGTGGCGGCCCCGACCTGATCCACGCCGACGCCTACCGCATCAAGGACCTCAGCGACCTTGAGACCCTCGACCTCGACTCCTCCCTCGACGAGGCCGTCACCGTCGTCGAGTGGGGCGAGGGCAAAACCGAGGCCATGAGCGACGAACGCCTCTCCATCGAGGTGGGCCGCGCGTCCGGCGGGCAGGCTGAGACCGACGGCGACATCATCGACTTGGAGCACATGGACGACGGCACACGCGTCATCGTCCTGCGTGCCCACGGCCACCGCTGGGACGGCGTGCTCGACGGCATTGTCGCTGCCCACGGCGGTCGTCGCATCGACGAGCCCGACACCGACGAGTAGGATCACATCGTGCGAGAGATAGCCCTGGACACCCAAGCCGCCACCACCGTCGCCATCGTTGACGATGGCAGCGTCATCGCCCGCGCCCACAACGATTCCGGGCGTCACCACGCCGAATCGATCACCCCGCTCGTGCGCGAGGCCCTTGAGGCCGCCGGACTGCCCGCCCAGCTCACGCAGGCCGGCATTGATCGCATCCTCGTGGGCACCGGCCCCGCGCCCTTCACGGGTCTGCGCGCGGGCCTCGTCTCCGCCCGCGTCCTCGCCGCCGTGGCAGGCGTGCCCGCGTACGGCGTGTCCGCCCTCGACGTCATCGCCCGCCAGGGCCTCGACCTGCTCGCCCCCGACGCCCGCGTCTACGCGATCGCCGACGCGCGCCGCCGCGAACTCTACTGGGGGGCCTTTGTCGCCGCCGGACCCGACGACGTCACCCTCAAGGGACGCCTCGAGGTGGGCGACGTTTCCACGCTGCTGAGCGCCATGCGCTCCGCCCCCGGCCTCGTCGTCGCCGGAGCGCCGATCCCCGCGCACAGCGCCGACGCGCTCGCTCGCGCCGACCTCGGCCCCCAGGTGAGCCTCGATCCCGCGGTCATGAGCCGTATCGTCGCCACGCGCCTGTCGCGCGGCGAGGAGGACCGCCTGCGCACCGATCCCCTCTACCTGCGTCGCCCGGACATTCAGGGCCAGCCCACCGCGCGCCTGTGAACGCCGCGCTGCGCGTCGCGGGACGAGGCGACCTCGACCTTGTCGCCACCCTCGAGGCCGAGATCTTCGCGGAAGACCCCTGGACCCCCTTCATGATCGCCGAAGAACTCTCGTCCCCGGCCTCACGATACTGGATTGCCACGGATGCCTCCGGAGACGTCGTCGGATACGGCGGTGTCAAAGTCGGGGGAGACCAGGCCGACGTCATGACGATCGGCGTGCGTTCCCACGCGCGCGGGCAAGGCTACGGCGGGGCCATCCTGGACACCCTTCTGGCGTGGTCGCGCGAGGCGGGGGCGCGCGAGATCTTCCTCGACGTTCGTCCCTCAAACGAGGGGGCAATCGGCCTGTACGAATCGCGTGGATTCGCCGAAATTGGGCGCCGTCCCCGCTACTTCCGCAATCCGGTCGAAGAGGCCATCGAGATGAGGGCACCCCTGACCTGAGGAGATGCGATCACCACCACCAAATAGGTGCGGTCGGTGTATCAAAATTCGTGCCTTTCGACCCCTGTTTATGGGGCCGATGGTCCTAGGTGTTTTCCTTGCAATCGCGGGGCAACGAGCGCCAGATAACCGCGGAAAATAGCGGAAAATGACAGCGTGTCGACAAGGGGTGCGCGGGTCCTCGTGCCATGGTCCTACGAGGCGGACGAAAAGCGTCGATATGCTCATTCCATGGCCACTCAAAATGTCGCAACGAAGAAGCGCCGCGCGTGGACCACCAGCGTCTTTATTAAGCAGCTGATGGCCGTCTCGGGCTTCGTTTTCGTTTTCTTCTTGCTGTTCCACTCCTACGGCAACCTCAAGATGTTCCTGGGCGCGCAGGTCTACAACGACTACGCGCACTGGCTGCATGAAGAGGCTTTCGTGCCGATCTTCCCGCACGGCGGATTCATCTGGGTCTTCCGCGCCGCCATGGTGCTCATGCTCGTGATCCACCTGTGGGCCGCCGCCTACACGTGGAAGCGCTCGCGCCGCGCTCGCTCCACCCGCTACGTCGTCAAGAAGTCCGTCACGGACTCCTACGCGGCCCGCACCATGCGCATGAGCGGTGTCCTCATCCTGCTGATCCTGATCTTCCACATCGCTCACTTCACCACCGTGAGCCTGCCCGCGAAGGTCGCGAACTTCGGTGCTGACGTCACCACCCCCTACGACCGCATGATCGCGTCCTTCCAGTCGCCGGTCCTCGTGATCCTCTACGCCGTGTTCGTCGGCTGCGCGTGCATCCACGTCTCCCACGGCTTCTGGTCCATGTTCCAGTCGCTCGGCTGGGTGCGTCCCGCCACCCGCAAGCCTCTGGTTGTCCTCTCGGGCCTGGTCGGTCTGGTCATCTTCGTGATGTTCATGGCCCCGCCCGTCGCCATCGTCACCGGCTTGATCCACTGAGGAAGGGCACGCAATCATGACCGATACACTCATCCACGGCCTCTACCGTGAAGGCGAGAAGATCGCCGACGCGAAGGCCCCCCACGACGTCCCGATCGCGCAGCGCTGGGAGCAGCGTAAGTTCACCGCCGCGCTGGTCAACCCCGCCAACCGCCGCAAGCTGCGCGTTATCATCGTCGGCTCCGGCCTCGCGGGCGGCGCTGCCGCCGCCTCTCTCGGCGAAATGGGCTACAACGTCGACGTGTTCTTCTACCAGGACTCCGCCCGCCGCGCGCACTCCATCGCCGCGCAGGGTGGTATCAACGCCGCGAAGAACTACCGCAACGACAACGACTCCGTCTACCGTCTCTTCTACGACACGGTCAAGGGCGGCGACTACCGCGCCCGTGAGGACAACGTCTACCGCCTCGCCGAGGTCAGCGCCAACATCATCGACCAGTGCGTCGCGCAGGGCGTTCCCTTCGCCCGCGAGTACGGCGGCCTCCTCGACAACCGCTCCTTCGGTGGCGTGCAGGTGTCCCGTACATTCTACGCGCGTGGCCAGACCGGCCAGCAGCTCCTGATCGGCGCCTACCAGGCGCTCGAGCGTCAGGTCGCCGCGGGCACCGTCACCGAGCACTCGCGTCACGAGATGGTTGAGCTCATTGTCGACGAGGGCAAGGCGCGCGGCATCATCGCCCGCGACATGTCCACCGGCAAGCTCGAAACCTTCATTGCCGACGCGGTTGTCCTCGCCACCGGCGGCTACGGCAACGTGTTCTTCCTGTCCACCAACGCGATGGGCTGCAACGGGACCGCCATCTGGCGTGCGTACCGCAAGGGCGCCTACTTCGGCAACCCTTGCTTCACGCAGATCCACCCCACGTGCATCCCCCAGCACGGCGACCAGCAGTCGAAGCTGACCCTCATGTCGGAGTCGCTGCGTAACGACGGCCGCATCTGGGTGCCGAAGCGCGCCGAGGACTGCGAGAAGGACCCGCGCGACATCCCCGAAGAGGATCGCGACTACTACCTGGAGCGCATCTACCCCTCCTTCGGTAACCTCGTGCCCCGCGACATCGCGTCGCGTCAGGCCAAGAACATGTGCGACGAGGGCCGTGGCGTCGGCCCGAAGATCGACGGTGTCGCCCGCGGCGTCTACCTCGACTTCTCCGAGGCCATCTCCCGCATGGGCAAGGCGGCCGTCTCCGCGAAGTACGGCAACCTCTTCGACATGTACGAGCGCATCACGGGCGACAACCCCTACGAGGTGCCGATGCGCATCTACCCGGCCGTCCACTACACCATGGGTGGCCTGTGGGTGGACTACGACCTCGAGTCGAACCTGCCCGGTCTGTACGTGGCCGGCGAGGCGAACTTCTCCGACCACGGCGCAAACCGCCTGGGTGCCTCGGCGCTCATGCAGGGCCTGTCGGACGGCTACTTCGTCCTGCCCAACACGATCAACGACTACCTGGCGCACTGCTTCCACCTGCCCAAGCTGGACGAGAACTCGCCTTCCGTCAAGGAAGCTCTCGAGTCCGCTCAGGGACGCATCGACACCCTCATGTCGATCAATGGCACGCGCTCCGTGGACTCGTTCCACAAGGAGCTGGGCAAGATCATGTGGGAGTACTGCGGCATGGAGCGCACCGAGGCGGGCCTGAAGAAGGCCATCGGTCTGATCCGTGAGCTGCGCGCCGACTACTGGAAGAACGTTCGCGTTCCCGGCAAGTCGATCGGCGAACTCAACCAGTCCCTCGAGAAGGCCGGCCGCGTGGCTGACTTCATGGAGCTGGGCGAGCTCATGTGCATCGACGCCCTGCACCGCGAAGAGTCGTGCGGCGGCCACTTCCGCGCGGAGTCCCAGACTCCCGAGGGCGAGGCCCTGCGTCACGACGACAAGTTCCTGTACGTGGCGGCCTGGGAGTTTGCCGGCGACGGCGAGCCCCCGATCCTCCACAAGGAAGACCTGATTTACAACGACATCGAGCTGAAGCAGCGGAGCTACAAGTGAACCTGACACTGAGGATCTGGCGCCAAAACGGTCCCGAAGACAAGGGCGCAATTCATGAATACCAGGTGAAGGGAATCTCGGAAGAGTCCTCGTTCCTGGAGATGCTCGACGTCCTGAACGAAGAGCTCTTCGCGCGCGGCGAGGAACCCATCGCCTTCGACTCCGACTGCCGCGAGGGTATCTGCGGTCAGTGTGGCATCGTCATCAACGGTATCGCGCACGGCCCGGAGGTCACCACGACCTGCCAGCTGCACATGCGTTCCTTCAACGATGGTGACGTCATCACGATCGAGCCGTGGCGTGCAGAGGGCTTCCCGATTATCAAGGACCTCGTGGTCAACCGCTCCGCGCTGGATCGCATCATCCAGGCCGGAGGCTACATTTCCGTGAACACGGGTGCAGCCCCCGACGCGCACGCGACCCCGGTCCCGAAGCAGGATGCGGATCGTGCGTTCGAGGCTGCCGCCTGCATCGGCTGTGGTGCATGCGTGGCTGCCTGCCCGAACGCGTCCGCGATGCTGTTCACCTCCGCGAAGGTCACGCACCTCGGCCTGCTTCCGCAGGGCAAGCCCGAGAACTACAAGCGCGTGGTCAACATGCTCAACCAGATGGACGAGGAGGGCTTCGGCTCCTGCTCCAACATCGGTGAGTGCGCGGCGGTCTGCCCCAAGCAGATCCCGCTCGACGTGATCGCAAACCTCAACCGCCAGCTCGGCAAGGCTGCCTTCAAGGGCGTCTGATCGATCTGGAGTGGCCTCACGGAGGGCCCGGCGCGTATGCGCCGGGCCCTCCCGCTGTTGTCGGCCTTCGTAGCATTGTCTGGTCGTCGTCACAGGCACGCCGCGGCCTTGTCCAAAGTACGAGTAGCGCCGCGGCTTGCGGCGTATGATGAAAGGGTCATCGGCTCAGAGAGGAGTCCTGCCATGCAATTCGATGAAAACGGCCCGAACACGCACACACGGCGCTATTGGGTCAGCGCGACCATCGGCATCACGGCGATGATCGTCTTTGCGATCCTGTCGGTCCTCCTGCTCCTGGGCGTTCTCTTTGGCTCTGCGCAGATCAAGCCGATTGCGGATTCGCTCTTCCCCTGGAGCCTGCTGGTCTTTGCCATTGCGGGCGTCGCGATGTTCGTTGCGAACGCGCGTTCCAGCGACCAGATCGACGCCGACTCCTGACTCGCGGCGCCAAGGCGGAGCGCGTGTGCGGCGGCGGTCGCACGCGAGGCATAAACTAGGGACGTGAGTGAACCCCTGGTCCTTGGTATTGAGTCAACCTGCGATGAGACCGGCGTCGGCCTCGTACGCGGTACGCAGCTGCTCGTCGACCGTACGGCGACGTCGATGGATGAATACGCCCGCTACGGCGGCATCATCCCCGAGATTGCTTCGCGCGCGCACCTGGAGTCTTTCCTGCCGACACTGCACGCTGCGCTCGACGAGGCGGGCGTTACCCTCGCGGATATCGACGCGATTGCGGTTGCTGCCGGACCGGGTCTGGTCGGTTCTCTGACGGTTGGCATTTGCGCGGCGAAGGCCCTGGCCTCGTCCCTGGGCAAGCCCCTGTACGGCGTCAACCACGTGATCGGCCACCTCGCGGTCGATAAGCTCGCCGAAGGACCGCTGCCCGATCACTTTATCGGCCTCGTCGTCTCGGGTGGGCACTCGAACATCCTCGAGATCCGTAATATCGCGACGGACGTCGTCGAGCTCGGCGGGACCCTGGACGATGCTGCCGGCGAGGCCTTCGACAAGGTCGGGCGTCTCCTCAACCTGCCCTACCCGGGCGGCCCGCACGTGGACCGCCTATCCCAGCAGGGGGACCGCGAGGCAATCCGTTTCCCGCGCGGCCTGGCCGCAGGCAAGGACAAGGAACGCCACAAGTACGACTTCTCGTTCTCGGGACTGAAGACGGCTGTCGCCCGCTACATCGAGGGTGCGACCGCACGAGGCGAGAGTGTCAGCAAGGAAAACGTCTGCGCGGCGTTCTCTGAGGCAGTTAACGACTCTCTGACGGCGAAGGCTGTGCGAGCGGCCTTGGACACCGGGTGCAATACGATCGTCGTGGGCGGTGGTTTCTCCGCGAATTCGCGTCTGCGCGCCCTCCTGACGGAGCGAGCCGAGGCCGCGGGTGTCGCCGTGCGTATGCCTCCGCTGCGCTTCTGCACGGACAATGGCGCTCAGATCGCTGCGATTGGCTCGGAGCTGGTCGCGGCAGGCCTACCGCCCTCGGATTGGGATTTCTCTCCGGACTCGGGCATGGAGCTGACGACGACCTACATGGCGCCCCGCGCCTGAAGCTGGCGCGCTGTTAGCGCAGGCCGGCCACGAAGCTTTCGGCGATCGAGCTCCACGAGGTGTAGAAGCCACCCACCATGTTGGAGGCAATGCCGATGAGTGCCGCGGCGCTCCCGACTGCGGTGCCCAGCGCGGTGAGTCGTGCCAGGTATGCGAGCGCGCTCAGTGCTGGGGCGGGGAGTGCGTTGAACCGATCCGAGCGCTGCGCGCGGTGACGCGCGTGGTGCTCGCCGTGCTCCTCGTCGGTCCTTTCCTCGTGGCGCTGCGGCTGCCAGCTCGGCGCGAAGTGCCAGGCGAGTACGAGGGAGATCAGAACCCCGACGATGAGGATGCCGAGCGTCACGTAGCCGTTCGGGGCGGTTGGCCGAACTTCGTGGGTCACGGTGGTGACCGGAACGACGGATTCGTAGGCCTCGGATGACTGAGCGGTAGCCGCCGTCGGCGTGGAACCTACGGCGCGGGCGACGCGATCAGAAGAACCCCACCAGGCCAGCAGGTTGGGGATGTGTTCGCTCCAGAGGGGGCCCGTATGTCCGCCGGTCGGCGGGACATCCGTGGTGACCGAGTCAGGATCTTTGACGGCCGAAGCCATCTTGAGAGCGGTGTAGGCGCCGCCAACCGCGTCGTCTCCGGCTGCCATCGCGTAGATGCGCAGCCCGTCCGGCGTACGATTCGCCAGCATGGTCGACAGCGTGTTGTCAGCGAGGTACTGGTCCCCCTGGTTGGTCATCTGTCCCTCGATCTGCGTGTCGTAGCCGGACAGCGACGCGGCAGCCCCGTAGGTCTGCGGGGTACGCAGAGCGGTCCAGATCGCGCAGTAGGCGCCTGCGGAGAAGCCGCCGATCATCCAGCCATCGCGGTTGGACGTCGTGTTGGGGAAGTTGTGCCGAATCATCTCGGGGACATCGTGGGAGACCCACGTATACACGGCTGGGCGCCCTTCGATGTCAGCGCAGTCGTGCGCTTCTTCATCGACGTTGAGACCGGGGGCGACGACGATCGCCGGCGGGATGATGCCGGCGGCAATGGCCTTGTCCAGTTCCTGTTGGATACCGAGGCCTTGCAGGATTCCGTCGGGTCCGCCCGGGTAACCGTGCAGGAGCTCGATAACGCCGTAGCTCTTGCCATCGTTCGTTGAATAGCCGGTCGGTGTAATGACGTCAACCGGTTGGGTAATACCGCTCGATGGGCCGGTCCAGGTGGTTTCCAGCATTCCGTCGTCGGCGGTCGTGAAGGTTGCATCGAATTCGGATGCGGGAGCCGACTGCGCCTCGACGTCGGCTTCACCGCCGGTTTGGGTGGTTGAGCCGACGACGGTCGACATGATGAGGTTTCCCAGGTCGCCGCTGGTTTTCACGAGGACGAGCGAACGATTGAAGACCAGCCCACCCGCCGACGCGAGGAGGATTGTGGGGACGAGGAGGATGGCGGTGCGACCCAGCCATCGCCTCGCGCGTCCCGGGCAGCGCGAGGGCTCAGAGCGCGCCAGCAGGGCCGCCCCTCCCAGCAGGGCGGCGAGGGCGAGCGCTCCGACAACGACGAGTGTTGTTAGCGAGGTCAGCGGGATGTTTCCAATAACGCTCATTGCTTGTCCTTTCCGGCCTGGGCCTGCGCGCCCTCGCGTGAGGCCGCGCGCGTGGACCGCAGATCGCCGACGCCCTTCGCGGCGAGTTTGGTCAGTCCGCCGCTGACCGAAGCGAGAAGCGTGAGGGTCTGCGCGGGGGATACGTGGGGCACGTATGCGTGCGAGATGGCCAGGCCGACGGTTGCGAGTGAGGCCGGATCCGGCACCGCTAGATAGAGGGACTGTGTGCGGGGCTTGAACTTGCGCTTGAACGCGTGCAGCGATGTGAAGCCGTAGAGCGGCTCCATGATCGCCGCGAGTGCGTCGGTGAGAGGCCCGAACGCCGAGGTGTCGTCGGCCGAGCGTGACAGGGGAGCGCCCGACAGGGAGAGAATCTCCAGGCCTTCCTCCTGTGCGGCCAGGGCCGCTTTGCCGATGAGGAACTCGATCGCGGGGCGCCACCCGCTCGTGCGCCGACGCATGACGTCCAGGGTGAGGCCGATGACCGTTCCGTCGCGGTAGATCGGCAGCCATGAGGTCACGGCGTGGATCGTCGATTCCTCGTCGATGGCGACCAGGATGCGCGTCTCGGGAACCGCGAGCTCGCGCACACCGCCGAGCGTAAAGCTCATCTCGGGCAGGGCCTTGTCGGCGCTCCACGTGTTGGAAATGGCGGTGATCTGGTCGCGCCACCCCGCCGGGCACTCGTCCCAGGTGGTCCACACAGCCGACACGCCCTCGCGGGTCGCGTGGTTCATGGCGGTGCGCACGTCCTGGTAGGCCTTGCCCTTAAAGGCAAGATCGGGCAGGTCGAGCAGGGATTCTTCAGCGACCTGCATGATCGTCCAGCCCTCCTCACGCGCGGCCTGCGCGAGTTCTTCGTGGACCGAGTAGAGCGCGGGGGTCAGGCCCGCGGAGGACGCGAAGGACGCGAACTGTGCGATGGCTTCGGTGGCCTTGCCCGGTTCGTACGCGAGGTCGGTGACCGTCAGCGCGACGCCGCCCGACCCGCGGTAGGCGGCCCCCGCCTCGCCCGACTCAGACACCCACACCTGGTTGCCCGCCCACGTTTGCATCCATCCGAGCGTGCCGCCGCCGTGGGCGCGCAGGAGCGGCGTGAGGCGCTCGAGCGGCGAGGACTGCGGGATACGAGGCCTGGCCAGCAGCGCGCTCAGGATGATCACGAGCGTGCCCACCCAGGCGACGAGAGGCACCCACTGGACCGGTGCCTCGGCGAAGAGGGTCATCGGAACGAGGGACGGCTCGAAGATCGAGGCGGTTGCCGTGGGGAGCAGAGCGAGCACGTAATCGTGGAAGATCTGCAACGGCGAAGCGTAGTAGGCGGATGTCAGATCGTCGCCGGAGTTGATAGCGTCGAGGGGAACGAACGAGTCGCTCGTGAGGAAACCGAGGACGAGGACGGCGCCCGCGCAGGCCGCCATGAGGATCAGCCAGCGGCGCAGCAGGGTCGAGGTCGTGGAGGGCACCGCGTGGATGGTGAAGGAGCGGCGCACCGACCACGTGATGGCGCACAGGGCGATGTTGAGGATGACGGGGACGAGGAGGAGCGACGCTGTTGTCACGAGCTCGGGCCGGGCCATGCCGTTCTCGTCTGTGCCCTGGGCGAGGGCAGTAGCCGTCGACGCGACGGTCGAGAGGCCGAGAACGAGCTGCAGGATGAGGGTGCCGTAGTAGGCGGCGCGCCGACCCTTACGCAAGCCGTAGGCGAAGATGAGCTGAAGTGTGATGGGTGCCAGACACAGGAGGGTTGCGATGATGCCCGTGCGGCCCTCGAGCCACCATGCGGGTCCCAGCGACCAGCGCATCTGCCCGAGGGGGCCCTCGGGGGACGAGGCTACGACCGTCAGGGTGGCCGCGCACGCCCAGCACAGGGCGGAGACGGAGGCGAGCTGGCGGCCGATCGTGATGTCGTCGAGGGAGTCGGTGTGCGGGCCGCGCACGCCAGCAAGCCGCGCGGCCACCATGCCCGCGAGGAGAGCCCACACGCGCGCGTAGGAGATCGCGGACCCGAGGATTGCGGCAGACAGGACGAGGATGCCGATGAGAAGGAAACGGGCGCGCCAGCGCCAGTGGGAGGCCAGCGATTGCGCGGCCGCACCCACGAGCGCGACGAGGACGAGGCTGGTGCCCCACAGGCTTCCCGCGTCGATGGTGTGTCCCCAGGTGGAGAAGAAACGGGTGAGGAGCGGCAGCGTCAGCCAGGTGGCGGCGACGCCGACGACCTGTCCGGCCGCGGCGGCGGCGATCCACGCGCGGGTACCCAGGTGCCGCTCGGCCGCACCGCCCGCGACGATCATAACGATGATGCCGAGCACGGCCGTCGCGATGAAGCTGCCGGGAACCGCGCCGACGGAGGAGAGGATGGCCCACCAGTGGGGGCTGGACGGGTCGGCTTCGAGGGCCTGGAACTGGCCGCGCCACACCCAGTAGGACGCCGAGGTGATCATGAGCGCGACAGTCAGGACCGCAGTGGCGGGGCAGCGTGAGAGCCAGCGGACGGTGAGTCGCGTGAGTGAGGAGAGTAGGAGCCAGAGTGTCTGCAGGGTGGCGCCGATTGGGGCGAGGACCTTGGCGAGCGCAGATGGTTCGTGTTCAGATTCGGGTGACTGCGTTGCTTCCTGCACCACGGGCGAGTGTCCTCTCAGCTTCAGTTTAACGGCCGCTTTAAGGATACGGCGGTGTTCTGGGAGTGCGCTGACAGTGTGCTGGGAACGTGTGGCGATGATGACAAACCCCACGCCCGGGTGGAGGCGTGGGGCACATGTCGGCTGAGTTCAGGCGTTCAGAGTCGCGAATTCGGCGAGGGCGAGGGGGCGTCCAGCGCTCATTTCGGCGCGCATGAGATCCACCACTGCGTCGAGGCCCTGACCGGGGCGGGCAGCCGCGGCGACGGCGCGCTGACGCTCATAGGACGCGCCGATCGCCAGGATCGTCTCGAGGCCCGCGAACTCGCGCGCGCATCCCAGGTCCTCGGCGACGGGGGCCAGTTCCTCCTTCAGTCGTGCGATGCCGTCACGGGCGCTCTCGGTGGTGCCGTCGCGCGAGACGATGAGGGTCGCATCCATGCCGTAGCGGGCGGAGCGCCACTTGTTTTCGGCGACGAACCAGTCCGGCAGGACGGGCAGCGGCTCGCCCGCGTCGTACAGGCGCGAGAAGTGCTCGACGAGGACGTGGGTGAAGGCCGCGAAAATGCCGACCTCGGTCGCATTCGTCGCCGCGTCGTACACCCGGTTCTCGATCGTGCCGAAGGCAGGGGAGGGGCGGATGTCCCAGCGGACCTCGTCGAATCCCTCGATGACACCCGTGCGGATCATGTCGTCCGTGTAGGCCTCAAGGTCCTCCCACGTGGCGAACTGGCGCGGGATGCCGGCGGTGGGAAGCTGCTGGAAGACCATCGCGCGATTGGATGCGTAGCCGGTGTCCTCACCCGCCCAGAAGGGGGAGGACGCGGAGATGGCCTGCAGGTGGCCCAGGTGCGCGGTGAGGGCGGCCTGGATCGGCAGGATCTTCGCGCGGTCCTCGACGCCGACGTGGACGTGGACGCCGTACAGGAGCATCTGGTGTCCCCAGTAGGCGGTGCGCTCGACCAGCTGCGCGTAACGCTGCGAATCGGTGACGCGTTGGCGGCCGGGGCGTGCGAAGGGGTGCGTGCCGGCGGTCGCCAGGTCAATGCGCAGGTCCGAGGCCAGCGGAGTCAGGTAGTTCACGCAATCCATGAGGTCGGCCATGCACTCGGCGACGGTCGCGCGTGGCTTCGAGACGACCTCGATCGTATTGAGCAGCATCTCGCGGTGCACGCCCGGGTAGAGCTTGCCGTCGCTCGTCGCGCGGTCGATGATGGCGTCCGCGCTCTGACGCAGGTCGTGGGAATCACGGTCAACGAGCTGGAGCTCCCACTCGATACCAATCGTGGAGCGCTGGGAGGAACCGAAGGGCAAAGACATGTCGATCCTTTCGCTGGCTGCCTCCATTCTGGCAGGCAGGGACCCAGTGGCGGCCGAGAGCTTCCTTACAGGTTTTTAGCCAACCGTCGGCAGATGATCGCGCGGTGACGCCCGTCGACGCGCGTCGCGATGACGGTCAGCTGCTCGCCTCCGCCGCCCAATTTCAAGGATTTACGCAGGTCGTCCGGGTTGATGTCCGCTCCGCGCTTCTTGATTTCGACGCTGCCCGCCCCGCGCGAGCGCAGCTCGACAGAAATTGCCTTTGCCCGCAGGTTGGTCACCGCGAGGACCTCGAAACGGTCAAAGAAGGGGGAGTCGGGCAGGTCATCCCCTGTCAGGTAGGCGATCTTGTCGGAGACGATGCCGGCTCCGACGTCCTGTGCGAGGCGTCCGAGGAGCCCCGCGCGGATGACCGCGCTGTCGGGCTCGGCAACCATCGCGCCCAGGGGAGCGACCTCAACGCGGGGCGCGGGCGCGTTCGGCGCGAAGCCCTCGGGCGTGGAAAGCGAATGGGCGGCCCCGGCCTCGTCGAGGAGGAGGCACGAACGGCCCCGCCCCTCGGGGGACAGCGCGGGAGACCAGAGCGAGGCCTCGACGAGGTCACCGCCCACGCTCACCCACTGTGCATGCCAGGAGGAGGGGATGTGCTCGTAGGCGATGCCCGGCGCCACCTTGATGCCGACGCGGTCGATCGTGGAGGCCCAGCCGAGGGCGAGAGAGAGGGGAGGCGACCACTGCTCCGGGTCCGTGATGCGCGCCGATCCGCGCGAGGCTCCCGTGCGTCGGGCGGGATCCGCGAAGATTGCGTCGATGCCCTCGGCGGCGAGTTCGCCCATGTCGAGGTCGGTGACGTCCCCCAGGCGCACCTCGGATCCCTCGAAGGCGCGCAGGTTCGCGGCGACGGCCCCCGCGGCGTCGGGGTCGATGTCGACGGCTAGCACGTCCATGCCGAGGCCGGCGATCGCCATGGCGTCCGATCCGATGCCGCAGCCCAGGTCCGCGACGCGGCTCGCCCCGCAGTCCCGGAATCGCTGGGCATGCCGGGCGGCCACGACGAGGCGCGTGGCCTGCTCGAGGCCGTCGCGCGTGAACACCATGTGCGAGGCGAAGGGGCCGAACTTGGCGCGCGCAGCCTGGCGCAGGGCGAGCTGGGTGAGGACGGCGACCACCAGCTCCGCGTCGAGGCCGGAGGCTCGCAGGGCAGAGCCGAGCTCCGGCAGGGGAATCGGGTTGGTGGCCTGCTTGGCCTGCAGGGATTCCAGCAGCTCCCAGCCGGGGGAGGACAGAATTGGGGTCAGGGCGCTCACCTGCTCATTGTCCCATCTCTTCGGCGGCGAGGTCGTCTGTGGGTGTGCGGTCGGGTGCGGATAGTGCGGGCCGAGTCTCGCCCAGGGTGAACGCGCCTGGCACTCGGCTTGCCCGAGTGCCAGGACCGCGCCTACACTCGTGGAGGAAGCGCGGGAAAACCCGCGACCGGTCCCGCACCTGACCCCCGCGACGGCAGGGAACGGACGAGCACCTTCGTGACAAAAAAGAAAGGGAGCGACAATGTCGATCTCCATCAAGCCCCTCGAGGACCGCATCGTCATCCGCCAGGTTGAGGCCGAGCAGACCACCGCCTCCGGCCTGGTCATTCCGGACACCGCCAAGGAGAAGCCGCAGGAAGGCGAAGTTATCGCCGTGGGCCCCGGCCGCGTGGACGACAACGGCAACCGCATTCCCGTCGACGTCAAGGTCGGCGACGTGGTCATCTACTCGCGCTACGGCGGCACCGAGGTCAAGTACGACGGCCAGGAGTTCCAGATCCTGTCCTCGCGTGACGTGCTGGCGGTCGTGGAGCGCTGAGCGCTTCGCATACTGAACGCTACAGGGGCGGCCCGGAAGGAATCCTTCCGGGCCGCCCTTTTTGTTTGTGTTCCCCGCGCCGCTCGTCATCGGGGGTAAAGGATAAAGGGTTAAAGGACAAAATGTATTTATTTTGTGGCGACTTTTCGGCTTGTTAGTGCGGAAAAATCGGTATTGAAGGTGGCGTGAGCCAACGTGAAGGATAGACAAACGCGTTGGTTTCGTGGTGACTTTTCGGTTTGCTGGTTGTCGAAAATTAACATTGAAGGTGGTTGTTTCGTCGTGGGGTTATGAATACCCCCGCATGCCCGGTGTGTGGGCGAACGCGTGGCCTGGTTTGGGTACTCAGGTTCAGGGGTGCAGTTCGCCGGCGTGCTAGCTGCCTGCGCTCCTCGCCGCGCACGTGGGCCCGCTAATGCGCACGTGGGCCCGCTAAATCACGCCTGGGCAGCCCGCCCATACTCCAAATAGAGGGTTGATGTGCGATACCGCGGGTTAGCGCTTGCATGAGCGGGTTCGCGTGCAAGCTGTACATGAGGCCAGGCACCGTTGTGCCCAAAACGCAGACCACCTCGCCCACGACAGACCGTTTTCAACGTTTTTCGCCGAGGTGGTCTGCGATTTGGGCACCTCACTGCTCTGAATCACGACCTGAGCGCCTCGAACCGTGACTTCACCGCCCCGAACCGTGACTTCACCGCCCTGAATCACGACCTCACCGCTACCAAACAGGGGGATTTGCATCACTAGGGGCGCGACATGCCGGCGACACGCCGAAAGGAGGCTCCTCATGCTGCAAAACCCCCCACCATTACCGGTGGTGTCAGGCTCCCTCACGGCTGCAAGGCCCCTCACTGGTACAGGGTTGCCCGACGGTGTGCCGATAAACGCCATTAGGGTGTCGCCAGCAATGACGGGCAGGGGCGCGGTCGGCCGGCTCCGCGAGAACGCTTGTGCCCGATGAAGTGTTACACCTGATCGGGAAGAGTCCACCCGTTCTGATCGGGTGGAAGCTTCCCGAACGGGTTGAATGCTTCCGATCAGGTGGAATCCTCCCGATGGGGCGCATCCTATCGGAGGAGCTGTGGCGCGAGCGCGCTAGCCCAACGACACCGCCCTCGACGATGTCTGGGACCGAGCCGCGACCAACACAGTGAGTCCAATAATCCCATCATCGTGGCGCGGGTCCTCGCGTCAGGAAGCGGATTGTGCCGCCTGTTCGAGGATCGTGTTGCGGATGTAGGAAGCGTCACGGTAGCCGCTGACGAACGCCTTGTTGATGAACATTGTGGGCGTGCCGCTGATGCCCGCCTGGTGAGCCTGTTCCTTGGCTGCCTTCACCTTGGAAACGGTGTGGTCGGAGAGCATCGTCTCGCGGAACTTGTCCAAGTCGGGCACGCCCGCCTGGGCTGCGAAATCGACGAGTGCCTGCTCGGAGTACTGCGGGTGACCGGTCGGGTCGGCCGCTGCGTAGACCGCGTCGTGGAACTCCCAGAACTTACCCTGCTCACCGGCCGCGATGCCTGCCTGGGCCGCCAGGGGAGAAGTTTCGGTGATCTGCGCCAGGTCGTACCACTCCACGCGCAGCGTCCCATCCGCAACGAGGTCGGCCAGCGCGGGGTCGACTTCCTGGGCGTACTTCGTGCAGTAGGGGCACGCGAAGTCGGAGAAGAGAACCATGGTGACCGGGGCGTTGATATCACCCTTCGCCTGCGGGTCATCGGCCTGGTGACGCACGAAAGACTTCATGATCTCCAGGTTGTTCGCGTTCGTCTGGCTGGGAGCCGCAGTCTCCGAATTCTGCGGCATCTGAGCGGCCGCTGTGGGCGTCGCCGCAGGGGTGGCCTGACTCGCCGGAGAGGTGGAGGAGAGCTGGACGCCCATCCACACGCAAGCGCCCGCAAGGATCGCCGTGATCGGCGCGGTCACGAAGAAGAGCGTCTTGTACAGGTTGGTCGGGGCGTCCTCGGCCTTGTTCTGCGAGGCCTTGTTGTCGTTGTCGGTCATGCGAGCTCCCGGAGAGGATGGGCGTTTGGGCGGGCAGTAAAAAGGTGCGGCACCGCGGTGGCGATGCCGCACCGAACAATGGATGCGCGTTAGGAGACGCGGCGACCGCGCCCGGAGGAACGGATCTCTTCGCGTCGTTCTTCTTCGGTCATTCCACCCCAGATGCCGTAGGGCTCCTGGGCGGCCAGAGCGTAGGACCGGCACTGCTCGATCACCGGGCAGGTTGCGCAGATCGCCTTGGCGTTCGCCGCGCGGCGTCGGCGTGTGGAGCCGCGCTCGCCCTCGGGGTGGAAGAACAGCTCGGTGTCCAGGTCACGGCACGCCGCTTCGTACTGCCATTCCCACGCATCGATCATGGGTCCGGGCAGACGGGAGACGTCAGTCATTGGGTGCCTCCTTCATGTCTGTCGTGCCGACATTTTCGGCACACGATGTCGGCAAGAATAGACACTTGCGCGGTAGTTATTCAAGGATCTTTCTCGAATTATGATCCAGTTCTCAGCGCGTGGGGGTCTGGACTGTTAAAACCCCGATAAAACTCAGGTGCGCGAGTTGAACGAGCAGTGAATAACTTTGTGAACAACTTTTCGCGTGTGCGTCGGGTCTTTCCTGTGGCGTGTCAGCTTCTAACACGCAAGAATCGGGGTACCGGACAAGCGCCGACACACCGCGGAGAGGAGCAGGCATGCCACGGGCGATCATCGAGCAGTCGGCTCTCGCCGACCGCTCCCGTAACGTCTCCTCCGTCTCCGACGAACTCGGCGTGTCAGCGTCGACGCTGCGCACCTGGGAACGACGCTACGGCCTCGGCCCCGCACAACGAGAAGCCGGAGCGCGCCGTCGCTACCTGCCCGAGGACGTTGAACGCCTGCGTGCCATGATCCACCACGTGCGCGCCGGGTTGCCCGCCGCCGAGGCGGCCAAACGTGCCCTGGCCGAACGGGCACGCCTGCCCCAATCCGGCCCCGACAACGCCGCACAGCTGCGCACCGTGGTCCTCGCCGACGACTACGAGCGCCTCGAGGAAGTGCTCGAATCGGCGGTCGCCAGCCACGGCCTCGTCCATACGTGGTCGCGCTTCGTCGAACCCGCCCTCAAATCCCTGCGATCCGCACCCGGCGGCGACCCGGTCGGATCCTCGCCCGCCATCATGCTCGTCAACGCCTTCCAGCGCGTGTGCCGCTGCGCCTACCAGTCGCGGCCTACGCGCGCCCTCATCGGCGGGGACCGCATCGCAATCGTCAGCGACGCCCTCCACGAGACCCCGGCTCAGGTCGTCGGCGTCGCCCTGGCCTGGTACGGATGCGACGTTCGCCTACTATCGAGCGAAAAATACGGAGGTGTCGCCGCCGCCGATCGCTTCCGCGAATACGTGCGTGGCGGCGTTCCCGCACTGACCGTCGTCCTGGGCTGCGGTCCCTCCTGCGCGCACACCGTCGAAAGCCTGGTCGCCCGCTACGGCGTTCCCACGATCATGGTGGGCACGGACGCCCCCGACGTCCTCTCTCCACACGTCCAGCGCGTGCGAACGATCAGCGCCTGCGTCGAAGAAGCCCTCGCGCTCCTCGCACCCCAAGCGGATCTGCAGCTGGTCGGCCGCTCCTAACGCGGGCGGCGGTCCACGCGCAATTGCCCGCTCAACTGCGCGCTCAGCGCCCCCGTCTCCGCCCGCAGCGCCTGGTCAGGTGATACCGTGAAGGCACGTACCGGCAGGAGAACAGTCATGAACGCCCCCTGGAACAACGAAGACCTGCGCCGCGCATTCGACGCCGATTTTGACGCGCTCGTCGCCTTCGCTTCCCGGTCGAAGGCGCGGGTCGGTTTCGCCTTCCTGCGCGCCGACGGTCAGGTGGACCTCGGACGCCCGCTCGACGCGCGCATCAGCGCGCGCATGACGCACGTCTTCGCCCTCGCACAGATGCGAGGCATTGAGGGGGCCGCGCACCTGGTCAGCCACGGCCTCGCCGCCCTCGCCGGACCCCTGCGCGCCCCGAACGGATCCTGGTACGCCGAGGTCGTGCCCACCTCGGAAAATAGTGCAACCCCCGTTCCTCGGGCGATCTTCTCTCAGCGCGCCCAATCAGCGATGATCGGCGCTACCGCCGCAGCCCTGATGGTCGGACACAATGAGGCGCGCGATCTGCTCGCCGACCTTGAAGCGGACCAGGATCAGCGCTGGTGGGACCCGTGCGCCGGTGCCGTGCGCGAGGAGATCGAGGCCGCGACTGGCAAGCGCTCGCCCCTGCGTCGCCTCTCCACCAACCTCGACACCGCGCAGGCCTACTTGGCCGCTTGGGAAGCGACGGGGGAGCGCGTCTGGTTCGACCGCGCGCGCTCGATCCTGCGTCTCGTCGGCGAGATCGCCGCGCGCTGCGGCTTCGCACTGCCCGACCTCTACGACGCGGAATGGCGCCCCCTGCCCGCCTCGGCCGACCAAGCCCCCGTCGAGCTCATCCGTCCCGGAGACACCCTCCCCGGCCTCGGATTCAAGGCCGCCCGCCTCATCGGGCAGGTGCATGCCATTCTCACCCACATGGGCGACAAGCCCGGCCCCTGGATGATCGACACCGCGACCGCGCTCTACGACCGCGCCCTCGCCGACGGGTGGACGGACGAGGGCGTGGGTGGCATCGTCTACACCCTCGACCCCATAGGCGTTGTCGCCGCCCCCCAGCGCATGCATTGGGTCGTCTGCGAGGCCGCCAGCGCCGCCCGCGTCCTCGCCGAGGTCGTGGACCCCTCGCGCGCCGAGGACCTCGCCGTCGACTACGCCCGCGCCGTCGCCTGGGCCGACTCCCACGCCCGCGCCGGGATGGGACGCTGGATCCACGAAGTCGCACCCGACGGCTCCGTCTCCATGCTCGTGTGGGAGGGGCGCCCCGACGCCCTCACCGCCGCCCGCATGCTGGCACGAGGCGCCGCCCCGATCCATCTCACAGTCACCGGCGCAACCGCCGCCCGCTACGCCTCCCAGCCCGCCCCCAGCGTGACCTCCTGAGGGCCGCGCGGGCGCCCCGGCCTCGTTCCATTCATGCCCGGCTGTGGGATATGCGTGGAGGCGAGGACGCGAAAGCGTCACCGACCGCCTACAATTGGCCCATGGGAGAACTCGCAACACATGATCCTTTCGGCCTGACCGGCCTCACCTACGACGACGTCCTGCTCCTTCCCGAGCTCACGGACGTCGTTCCTTCATCCGTTGACACGAGCAGTCGCCTGACGACAAACATCTCGCTGCGCGTCCCGCTCCTGTCCGCCGCCATGGACACCGTTACCGAGGCGCGCATGGCCATCGCCATGGCCCGCCAGGGCGGCATCGGTATCCTCCACCGCAACCTCTCCATCGAGGAACAGGCCGCGCAGGTCCGCCAGGTCAAGCGCAGCGAATCCGGTATGGTCGAGGACCCGGTGACCGTCGGCCCCGACGCCACCATCGATGAACTCGACCGCCTCTGCGGCCACTACCGCGTCTCCGGCCTGCCCGTCGTGAACGAGGACGGCGCCCTCCTGGGCATCATCACCAACCGCGACCTGCGCTTCGTCCCCCAGAATGAGTGGGCCACCCTGCGCGTGCGCGACTGCATGACCCCGCGCGACCGCCTCGTCGTCGGACAGGTCGGCATCTCCCGTGAACACGCCAAGCACCTGCTGGCCGAACACCGCGTCGAAAAGCTGCCCATCGTCGACGAGAACGACCACCTGACCGGCCTCATCACCGTCAAGGACTTCGTCAAGACCGAGCAATACCCCAACGCCACGAAGGACTCGCGCGGCCGCCTCGTCGTCGGCGCGGCCGTCGGCTACTGGGGCGACACCTGGGAGCGCGCCACCGCCCTGGCCGAGGCCGGCGTGGACGTCCTGGTCGTCGACACCGCGAACGGCGGTGCCCAGCTGGCCCTCGACATGATCCGCCGCATCAAGGCCGACCCGACGTTTGAGGGCATCGACATCATTGGCGGCAACGTCGCCACGACCGAGGGCGCGCAGGCGCTCATCGACGCGGGCGTCGACGCCGTCAAGGTCGGTGTGGGCCCCGGATCGATCTGCACCACCCGCGTCGTCGCCGGCGTCGGCGTCCCCCAGATCACCGCGATCCACCTGGCCGCCCAGGCCTGCGGTCCCGCCGGAGTCCCGCTCATCGCGGACGGCGGCCTGCAGTACTCGGGCGACATCGGCAAGGCCCTCGTGGCCGGCGCCGACACCGTCATGCTCGGCTCCCTGCTGGCCGGCTGCGAGGAGTCCCCGGGCGAGGTCGTGTTCACCAACGGCAAGCAGTTCAAGCGCTACCGCGGCATGGGCTCGCTGGGCGCGATGAGCTCGCGCGGGCGCAAGTCCTACTCCAAGGACCGCTACTTCCAGGCCGACGTCACCTCCGACGACAAGATCGTCCCCGAGGGCATCGAGGGTCAGGTGCCCTACACCGGCTCCCTCGCCTCGGTGATCTACCAGCTCGTCGGCGGCTTGCACCAGACCATGTTCTACCTGGGAGCCTCCACGATCGCCCAGGTCAAGGCCAACGGCCGCTTCGTGCGCATCACCAGCGCGGGCCTGCGCGAGTCGCACCCGCACGACGTCCAGATGACGACGGAAGCGCCGAACTATCACTCCTCCTCGGCGAAGTAGTCGCAGGTCGAGCGCTCAATGCGGGCGGGAGCAGTCGCTGGGCTGCTCCCGCCCGCTTCTTGTCTTCAAGGCCGACCGGGGGAGATGCGCTGTCTGAGTTGGCAGCGGGCATGTTGTGTCTTGGAAACATTCAAGGGTTTATGTGGCGACTGTGTGGGTGGGGAGCTGTGTAAAGAGGACGGGGAGCTGGTTCTTTCGTCAAGTCGTGGCAGTGTGGCCCGTCTTGTCATCCGGACTCTTCAGTGAGCTGTCTTGTTGGGGGTGGAGGAGGAAACTAAAGTAAAACCGACCGTCGGTTTGGAATGGAGGTTGTATGAATCAGGCCGAGAAATCCGAGCGTGCCCGGGAAGCGATCTGCGTAGCCGCCCGTCAGCTCTTCGCAGAGAGGGGCTACGACACGACCACCATGCAAGATATCGTCAGGACGAGCGGCATGTCGAAGGGGGCGATTTATCATCATTTCTCGTCAAAGCAGGAGGTGCTGCGTTCCGTTATAGAGGGAGAGTGGCGCTATCTCAACGTATTTGTCGAAGACCTTGCTGCGCAATCTGATGCGTCGGTGACCGATAGAATGACGGTCCTTGCGACGCACATGGTCGCGTCTAGTCCGCAAAGTGGTCTCGGACGCGCCAACTGGGTGAGTGAGGTTCCTGAAGCCTTACTGGAATCATTGCGTCACTCGCTGACGAAGCTTGCGCCCCACCTGGAACAAATGCTGCGCCAGGGAATGGAGTCTGGTGAAATCGGCTGTATCTTCCCCCATGAAGTCGCCGAAGTGTTGGTCCTCCTTGTCGATGTGTGGGTCGATCCGCTGATCGTTGCGGATACGTATGAGCGAATGTGTCAAAAGGTGGACTTCATCGCTGCGTTCCTCGAGCGTTTCGATGCGCAGGTACTCAGTGAGGACGCTATCGCAGTTATCAAGAACGGGGTGGGTCGTTTCTATGAGTGAACGCAAATCCTACTCCATTCTCATGGTGAATTTGCCGTTTTCTGGACACACGAACCCGACGCTCGGCTTAGCACGGATGCTCACTGATATGGGGCATCGTGTCACTTATGTTCATTCGCCTACGTGGCGAGAAGCGGTGGAAAATACGGGCGTACGTTTCGTCCCTTACGATGACTATCCCATCTCCCCGAGTCCATTCCAGGATCGCGTGCGCTGCTGGCGTGCGGCTTATCGGACGGTGCTGCGTATTGGCGCAGAATACGACTGCCTGATCTACGAAATGCTTTTTGTATCAGGCAAGGCGCTCGCCGACCTTTTGGGGATAGTCCCCATTAGGCTATTTTCAACCTTCGCGCTTAATGAGCATGTGCTGGAAGACTTCGGGCGAAACGGCGGGTTGTACCTAACCTCAATCTTCCGTTTTCCGCGCCTGAGATCGTTCATCTCTGCACCTATGAGTAGGAAATATGGCTGGCGATTCCGAGAGCTTGAGGCTGAGATTGTGCGTAATAGCCCTGCTCTCAACATCACCTATACGCCTCGTAGCTTCCAGGTGTACGCCAATGAATTTCCTCAATCACGGTATGCATTCGTAGGTGCATCTATCGATGGACGTTGCCGTGAGCCATTTGAGCCTCCTGAGGGCAGTGGGTCTCTCGTCTACGTATCTCTCGGAACAGAACTCAACAAATCCGAACGGTTCTTCCGTCGGTGCGTGGAAGCTTTCGGCAGCACTGGTATGCGTGTTGTCATGGCAATCGGCGACTCGGTGCGCCCCGAGAGCCTAGGGCCCGTTCCTCCTACGATGATGGTTCGCCGCAGGGTTCCGCAGCTCGAGGTGCTCTCGCGAGCATCTCTCTTTATTACCCACGGCGGTATGAACAGTGTCAATGAGGCACTCTTCTACGGTGTACCGATGCTGGTTGTTCCTGTTGGTAATGACCAGCCGACTGTGGCGCGGCGGGTGGAGGAACTGGGATTGGGTGAAGCGCTGGACATCCGCGAAGCAACTCCCGATGTCCTTCGTGAGGCGGCAATGCGCGTGCTATCGGATCGTGAGTGCCATGCGCGCTTGTCCGAGTTTCGCCAAGAGACGCGGAACGCAGGGGGCAACGCAAAAGCGGTGAAGCTCATCATTAAACAGCTCGATCAAGCGTGAACTGTGGGCGGGAGCAGTCGCTGGGCTGCTCCCGCCCGCGCTATCCTAGGGGTGCGAAAACTCACAACACCGCGAAGGAGCTGCTCAGATGCTCATCCTCATCGATCACGCGAACGTCGATTCCATCGCCAAGACCCTGGAATACCTGCCCATCGACGGCGTGACCACCAACCCGACGATCCTGTACCGCGAGGGCAAGGAACCCCTCGAGGTCCTGCACTCCATCAAGTCGCTCCTGCCCGACGGCGCTCAGTTGCACGTCCAGATCGTCTCCCAGCGCGCCGATGACATGGTCGCCGAGGCCCGCGCCCTGCGCGGCGAGATCGGCGGCAACCTCTTCATCAAGCTCCCCGTCACGCGCGAAGGTTTCGCCGCCATCCCGCGCATCGTGCGCGAAGGCATGCAGGTGACCGCAACCGGCATCCACTCCTCGATGCAGGGCTTCATGGCCGCCAAGGCCGGCGCCCGCTACGTCGCCCCCTACGTCAATCGCATGGACAACTACGGCATCGACGGCGTGCGCGTCGCCTCCGAAATCCACCGCACCCTGCGCTCCTACGAGCTGAAGGCCGACGTCCTGGCCGCATCCTTCAAGAACTCTGAGCAGGTCCTCGAACTGGTCCGCCAGGGCGTGGGTGCCATTACCGCCGCACCCGACGTCCTGGCCGCCCTCATCAAGAACCCTGCGACCGACGCGGCCATCGCGGACCAGAACCGTGACTTCGGCTTCCTCGTCGGCGAGCGCCGCACGTGGCTGGATCTCATCAAGGAAAAGTGAGCTGTGCGTAGAGGCCCGGAGGTGGCGACTCGCCTCCGGGCCTCTCGCATACCCGCATTGCTGCTGTGCCACCGGTGGTTCTGGTGACTGCGCCGCCGGTGGTTCTGGTGACTGTGCCGCCGGTGGTTCTGGTGACTGTGCCACCGGTGGTTCTGGTGACTGTGCCACCGGTGTTCCGTTGGCCGCGCCACCGGTGTTCCGTGCGCCGTAGGGTCCGCCCGCTCGCCGTCCGCGCTACGAGCTTCGCTCGGCGCGTCGGCTCGAAGCCCGGCCAGGCCCACGTCACCTGCAGCCCTCGCGCCTCTTCACCGCTGATCCCCACCAATTTCGCATGCAATTCCCCTGTGACTATTTCAAACCATGAATTTACAGCGTTGGAATTGCAACGTTTTCAGACTCTGTTGAATCTTCATCTAATCGAATTGCATGCGACTTTTGTGGGCGAACAGGCATCGCTACTCGTCGGCGCCCTCCACACTGGTGGCGCGTGGTGTGCGCCCGGTCAGACCTCGTGGCGCCGCCGGTGCTCTCTGCCTGGGCTTATCCGGATAGGTTGTGCGCACGCGGATAGGTTATGCGCATCTGGATAGGTTATTAAGCTATCCGGATGTTCCCTACCTATCCGGATGTTCGTTACCTATCCGTATGTGAGCTGGCGGCCGACGACTTGGGCCCCCACTCGCGTGGGTCCGCATTTAGGCTTGTTGCTAAGTGGTGTTACACCACTTAGCCGGGTATTACACCAGTTTGGAGGTGGTGTAATACTCCCTAACTGGTGTAATGCTCCCTTTCGGGTGTATTCCTCCCGAACTGGTGTAATCCTCCCTAACTGGTGTCATACCCCTTGGCCTGGTCCTGTGTAGGGCGTGGGGATAGTTCCCCGACAATGTCGCATGCAATTTCCCTGTCAACCTTTCAGGTATTGAAAGATATGCGTTGGAATTGCAACGTTTTCAGGCTTTATTGAATCTTCACTTAATTGAATTGCATGCGACTTTTGGGGGCAGGCCGCGCTACTCGCGGCGCCCTCCACACTGGTGACGTGTTGCGCGTACTGGTGACGTGTTGCGCGTTGCTCGGCCAGGCTCACCTCACACAAGCCTTCGCGTCACCTAGCCGCGGCCGAACCCGGCCACTGCCTCGTGCATGCGCTGATCGGAGGACACCTCAGACACAACGAAAACGGGGGCCGGCAAGCGCCGACCCCCGCCCGACGTGGTCTTACTCCTGGTCGCCGCCGCGGCCTCGCGGCGTGATCTGGGGCCACTCGCGGTCGATGGTTGCGTCCTTGCCCTGCTTGCGCAGGTACTTCTCGAAGTCCTCGGCCCAATCCTGGTGAGCCTGGAGCTGGTAATCCATGAGCTCCAGGGCGCTCATCGACGCCAGCTGCGGGTACTTATCCACCATGCCGGCGAGCACGTCGAGCGTCATGGCCACGTCCACCTCGGCCGTGTGAGCGTCCGGGGAAGCGACCGCCCCGTAGACGGGCGCCATCTCCGTCAGCGTCTTCTTGCCCTTGCGGAAGCGGTCGAGCTTACGATCCAAGACGAGCGGGTCGACGACCAGCATCGGCGCGCCCTCCAGGCGTTCCTCGAAGGACCCCAGGTGGTGGCGGCGCAGCTCCTGGTTGACCAGTGTGATGTCGTAGGTGGCATTGAATGCGACGACCGGGTAGCCGCGCAGCCAGTGCTCGACGATGGAGCCGGCCAGCTCGTGGAGGACCTCCTCGATGGGGCGGCCATCGCGGCGCGCCTGCTCGGTCGTGATGCCGTGGACGGCCGTGGCCTGCTCGGGGATCTCGACGCCCGGATCGGTCAGCCACGTGGCGACCTGGTCGGGGGCGCTGACACCGCTGCGGTAGGACGCGCCGTCGATGCGTAGCACCAGCGCGGCGGTGACGAGGCGATCCTTGAGCGCGCGCACGCCCGTCGTCTCGGTGTCAAAACCCATCCACGGGTCGTCGATCCAGCTCATGATTGCTCCTAGCCTTGCCGGTGACTCCAGTGTGGCAGAGGGTGGGCACATCTGCGTCCCGGAGGCGGTAGAAGCGGGAAGTAGGCAGTAGAATCGGGTCATGAGCGACGAAGTGGAAATCGGTCGTGGCAAGCGCGGACGGCGCGCCTACACACTGGACGACATAGCGCTCGTGCCCGCCCGGCGCACGCGCGACCCCGAGGACGTCAACGTCGGCTGGCAGATCGACGCCTATCACGTCGACATTCCCGTGATGGCCGCCCCCATGGACTCGGTGATGAGCCCGGAAACCGCGATCGCCTTCGGCCGCCTCGGTGGCATCGGCGTCCTGGATCTGGACGGACTGTGGACCCGCTACGAGGATCCCGCCCCGATTCTTGATCAGATCGCTCACCTGGGCGAGGAGGAATCGATCGCGTCCCTCCAGCGCGTCTATTCGGAGCCGATCAAGCCCTCGCTGATCACCGCGCGCCTCAAGCAGCTGCGCGAAGCCGGCGTGGTCGTGGCCGGCAAGCTCTCGCCTCAGCGCGTGCAGAAGTACTGGCGCGCGGTCGTGGACGCGGGCGTCGACCTGTTCATCATCCGCGGCTCGACGGTGTCCGCCGAGCACGTGTCCTCGCGCAGCGAGCCGCTCAACCTCAAGCGTTTCATCTACGAGCTGGACGTCCCCGTCATCGTCGGCGGCGTGTGTACGGACACGGCTGCCCTGCACCTGATGCGCACGGGAGCGGCCGGCGTCCTCGTCGGTTTTGGCGGGGGAGCGGCGCATTCGACGCGCCAGTCCCTGGGTGTGCATGCGCCGATGGCGACGGCGATCGCGGACGTGGCGGCGGCCCGGCGTGACTATATGGACGAGTCCGGCGGCCGCTACGTGCACGTCATCGCGGACGGCGGCATTGGCCGCTCCGGTGACCTGTCGCGCGCAATCGCGTGCGGTGCCGACGCCGTCATGCTGGGTGCGGCCATCGCCCGCGCGGAGGAGGCTCCGGGGCGCGGCTGGCACTGGGGGTCGGAGGCGACGCATCCGGATATGCCGCGCGGCCAGCGCGTCCACGTGGGTACGACGGGCACGCTCGAGCAGATCCTCTATGGCCCCTCGACCCGCGCGGATGGATCACTGAACTTTATTGGCGCGCTCAAGCGGACCATGGCCTCGACGGGGTACGCGGAGGTCAAGGACCTCCAGCGCGCCCAGGTGGTCGTCTCCCCGTACTCGGCGTCCTGACCGTCGTTCGCTCAGCGACGAGGCCGGGGCTGGGTATGACGAGGCCAGGGGAGCGCCGCGACGTCGGCTCAGTTTGACGAGGTCGGGGCCGCTTCGCGCTGTCGGGTGCACGCTCGCCCGGAAACGCCTTGTATTTTCGGGAATATTCTCAGCATCTTCCGCACACGTGCGCGCGAGCTTACACTTGTCATAACTCGTGTTGCCGTTGGTAAAACGCCTGCGGCACGGGGCTCGTCGGCCCCTCACGGTGAGGTGAGGTTGAGAGGACATCCCGATGAAGTGCGGGACACGATCACTAGCTGTACTTGGCGCGCTCGCGCTGTCCGCGATCGGGCTTGTGCCCGCCGCTTGGGCGGCTGATGCGGGCCAAGCGGGTGCGGTGGAAGCAAGCCAGTCGGGAGCCGCGCAGGTCGAGCAGTCGGGCGATGCCAGCCCAGGCCTCGTCGATACGTCGATCCCCGATATTCAGGCCGTGGGTGCGGGGGATGACTCCGCGATGGTGGGGGCTACAGTGACGACGGTCGGCGTTGTGACGGCCGCGTACCCGGCCGCCGAGTCCGGCTTGGGCGCGACGCTGGACGGCTACACGATCCAGACCCCCGGCTCGGGCGGCGCGTGGGATGAGGGACGCGCGAGTTCGGACGCTCTGTTTGTCTACGCGGGGAAGAACGGCCAGGTTCCAGCGGTCGGAACGTGCGTGCGCGTCACCGGAACGGTTGGTGAGTTCCCCGCGACGACCGCGAAGGGAAACCCGCAGAGCCTTACCCAGTTGGCGGCGACCTCCGTGAGCAACGTCGAGGGCTGTCAGGCCGTGACCCCTACGCCGGTGACCGGCGTCCCTACCCCCGATCAGGCAGAACCCTACGAGTCGATGCTCCTCGCGCCCCAGGGCACGTGGACCATCACCGACAACTACCAGACGAACCAATACGGCACCCTCGCCCTCACCCCGGGTGAGAGCCCGCTGCGCTCGGCCACCGACGTGGTCGCTCCGGGGCAGGCGGCCCGCGACTACGAGGCGGCCAACGCCGCACGCGTCATCGCCCTCGACGACGGAACGAACACGAACCTACTGAAGGGGGCCGCCACCGAGGTCGCCTACGCCTACCTGGCTAACGGCTCGCCCGCGCGCGTCGGCTACCACGTGTCCTTCGCGGGGCCGGTTGTCCTCGAACCCAGGCAAAGGGCATTCGTTTTCCAGCCAACCTCCATGGTCGCCGGGCATCCGGACCGCTCGCCCGTGACCATCACGGGGCAGCGTCCGAGCGCCCCCACGGTCGGAGGCGACACGCGCGTGGCGACCTTCAACGTCCTCAACTACTTCTCCGACCTGGGCGTGGACGAGGCCGGATGCACGGGTTACCCCGACCGTACGGGTGCCTTCGTTGTGGCGAAGAAGTGCAAGGTGCGCGGCGCGTTCTCGCGCGAGGCCTTCGCGAACCAGGAGGCCAAGATCGTCTCGGCGATCAATGCCTTGGGGGCCGACGTGGTCGCCCTGGAGGAGATCGAAAATCCCGTCGCCGTGGGCGTTGGTACGGACCGCGACGCATCCCTGGCGCGCCTCGTCGAGGCCCTCAACAAGGCGGCGGGAGCGGGGACCTGGGCGTACGTACCCTCGCCCCAGACCGTTCCCGCGGCCGAGGACGTCATCCGCGTTGCGTTTATCTACAAGCCGGCGACCGTCGCACCCGTCGGTGAGTCGCTCATTGACGACGATCCGGCGTTTACGGGCCTGGCGCGCCAGCCTCTCGCTCAGGAGTTCGCGCGCGTCACCGCCGAGCGATCCGCGCCCGCATCCTTCGTGGTCATCGCCAACCACTTCAAGTCGAAGGGATCCGTCCCGGAGGGCGCGCCCGCCGGCAATACGGACAACGGTGATGGGCAGGGCAACGCGAACGCGATCCGCGTCGCCCAGGCCGAGGCGCTGGCGTCCTTCGCCACCCGCTTCTCGGACAAGCCGACCCTGCTCGTCGGCGACTTCAACTCCTACTCCCAGGAGGACCCGATCAAGGCCCTCGAGGCCGCGGGCTGGGTGCACGTGTCCGGCGCGGGAGAGGCCTCCTACGTCTACTCGGGGCGCTCGGGATCGCTCGACCACGTCTTCGCCAACGCGGCCGCCAAGCCGCTCCTCGCGGGGGTGACCAGCTGGGCCGTCAACGCCCAAGAGTCCATCGCCTTCGAATACTCGCGGGCCGGCATGAATGCCCTCCTGTCCGTCGAGGCCGACAACCCCTACCGCTCCTCGGATCACAACCCCGAGCTCATCGGGCTCACCCTGAGCGGCGGAGAGGATCCTGCCCCGACACCGAGTGCCGACCCAACCGCCGCCCCCACGGATACCCCCAGCCCGGCCCCTGCCTCGTCCCAGGCCCCGTCCCCGGCGTCCCAGCGCGGCCTCTCCCAGGGGGCCACGGCCTCGCCCCGCACGACGCCCTCGCGCCATACCGGCACCCCAGGCAACCTGCCGCGCACCGGCACCGGTGCCGACCGAGCGGTGGGCTTGGGTGTCCTCCTCGCCGCAGCGGGCGGCCTCCTCCTCGTCGCGCGTCGCGTTCGCCGCCGCGGCTGACCCCACGAACCCCCCACGCACCACGCAGGACGCGCCGCCGGCGCTGCCCCAATGAAAGGAACACACCCATGCGCAAACCATGGACTCGCCTCGCGCTCGCCTCGGTGGCCGCCCTCTCCCTGGCGTCCCTGCCAGCCGCAGCGCTCGCGGCCGGGCAGGACGAGGCCTCACAGGACGAGGCCGCGCCGATCACCCTCGACCTCTACACCCTGACGGACGTACACGGACACATCCAGCAGGTCACCAAGAAGGGCGTCGTGCGCGAGGCCGGGCTGCCCGCGATGAACTGCTATCTGAAGAAGGCGCGCGCGACGAACCCCAACTCCTCGTTCACGCTGCTGGGCGATAATATCGGCGCATCCCCCTACATTTCGGGCGCGCTCAAGGACAATCCGACCATCGCGGCGCTCAACACGATGAATCCGCTGGCCTCGACGATCGGCAACCATGAGCTCGATATGGGGCAGGCCGTCTTCAAGCAGCGCGTCGACGGCTCGAACCCGAGTGAGTTCGTGCAGGCGACCTTCCCCTACCTGGGGGCCAACATTGAGGGCATGGGCACCTACGGGGACGGCATCCCCTACCTGGGGGACTACAAGGTGTGGACGTCGCCCTCGGGCATGAAGGTTGCTTTCATCGGGGCGATCGCGCAGGACGTGCCCTACAAGCTGAGCCCCGGTACGACGGAGGGCCTGACCTTTAGCGACCCGATTGCGCGCATCAACTCCCTGGCGGCCAAGCTGAAGACCAGCGGAGCGGCGGACGTCGTCATCGCCATGCTCGATGACGACGTGAAGAACAACTACACGAAGGTCGGTAAGGACGTCGACGGCCTCATGGGTGGGGACACGCACGTGCCCTACGAGTTCGACCATGTCAACTCGGTCGAGGCCTTCAACTCCGCGAACCCGCGCCTGGCGGGCATCGCGTCGGGTTCCTACACGGACAACCTGGGCCTCATCCGCCTGACGATCGACCCCGCGACGCGCCAAGTGACCAGCGCGGACTCGATCCTCATCCCGGCCGCCGAGGTCGCCCAGTGCGGTGCGGACCCGGGCACCCAGGCGATCGTCGATAAGGCCGAGGCCGACTCGAAGGAAGCCGGCAAGCGCGTCGTCGCCACCGGGTACACGGAGCCCTTCAGGCGCGGCGTCTTCACCACCCCCGAGGGGGCGACGGATCCCGGATCGAACCGAGGCATCGAATCCTCCCTGGGCGACCTGGTCGCTGACTCCCTGCGCGAAACGATCCTCACCCCGGACGGAAAGAGCGTCGACATCGGCATGATCAACGCGGGCGGCCTGCGCGCCGACCTGGTGCCGAACGAGGATGGGACGATCACGTACGCGCAGACCTACGAGGTGGAGCCGTTCTCCAACGAGCTGGGGTACGTGACGCTCAAGGGGGCGGACGTCAAGGACGCGCTCGAGCAGCAGTGGAAGACGGACCTGAACTCGCAGAACTCCCGGCCCATGCTCAAGCTCGGCCTCTCTTCGAACGTGCGTTACACCTACGATCCGGCGAAGCCCTACGGTGAGCGCATCACGTCGGTGACGATCAACGGCGAGCCGCTGAAGGCTGACGCGACGTACACGGTTGGGTCCGTGACCTTCCTGCTCGCTGGCGGCGACTCCTTCGACGCGCTGACCCGCGGGGGAGCGGCCACCACGAACGGAAACCTGGACCGCGATTCCTTCAACGCCTACCTGGGCGCGCATTCGGGGACGGCGGCCCGCTCCCTCCAGGATGCGGGGGGCCTGACGCCGCGCGAGGCGAAGTCCTCGATCGGCCTGACCCTACCCACCGAGGCGGTCGCCGACGGCTCGACGGTGACGATCCCGCTGCGTGGCCTGTCCTTCTCCGAGGGGCCGTCCATCACCACGAAGGTGCGCGTGAGCGCCGGGGGAGCGCAGGCCGTGGCCGAGGTGAACAATTCCCTCGTGGATGCGCATGCCTCCGACGCTGCCTCGGTCATCACGACGGACGGCGCTGGCCAGGCGAGAGTGGACGTGACGGTCGTGGGTGCCTGCGAGGGCAAGGCAGCCGGAGAGGTCGTGAACGTACCCGTCACGGTTGCCACCGACTTCGCGACGGTCGTCGAGGCTGGGGACGGTCTGACGATCCCGGTGACCTGTGCCGGTACGTCGGCGCCCGCCCCGAGCCCTTCGGCTAATGCTGCGGATGGTTCCCAGTCCGGCAACCAGGCGCCAGCTCCGACGCAGCACAAGAACGCGAAGGCTCCCAAGAGCTCCCTGGCCCGCACGGGCGCGGACATGGAGGGCCTGGTCGGAGCGCTGTTTGTCGCAGCGATCGGTGGTGCTGGGCTGGTTGCCCGTCGCCGCGCCAATCGTTACCAAAGCGAGAACAAGTAGCCCTTGACAGGCGCGGAGGCGGCGCGAGACACTCGGATCAGACGTAAAAGTCGATCATGACAAATGTTCGCGCGACGGCTGCGCGGACACGATCCGCGGCTCGCGCCGCCACCGGTTCAAGGAAGAATCCACATCAACGGAGGAAAACACTCATGAAGCACCTCACGAAGCTCCTCGCCGCGGCGGGAGTCGCAACCCTCGCCTTGGCCGGCTGCGGTGGCGGCGGAGGGGCCACCACCAGCCAGTCCACGGGGACGAAGGACGCCAGCTCGTTCAAGGCCTGTGCGGTCTCGGACGCCGGCGGCTGGGACGATAAGTCATTCAATGAGTCCGCCTATGACGGCCTCAAGGCCTCCCAGTCCAGCCTCGGTATCCAGATCAACACGGCCGAGTCCAACTCGGATGCCGACTTCAACCCGAACGTGGAGTCCATGGTTTCCGACGGCTGCAACCTGATCATCGGCGTTGGCTTCAACCTGGAGAAGGCCATCCACGCCTCTGCGGATGAGAACAAGGACCTGCACTACGCCCTCGTCGACTCCAGCTTCAACGATGGCAACAACAACACGGTGACGGTGGAGAACGCGCGCCCGCTGCTCTTCAACACGGCCGAGGCCGCCTACCTGGCGGGCTACGTCGCCGCCGGCATGACGAAGACCGGCAAGGTCGCGACCTTCGGTGGCATCCAGATCCCCTCGGTGACGGTGTTCATGGATGGCTTTGCCGATGGGGTCGCCGCCTACAACAAGGCCAAGGGGACGAGCGTCCAGCTGCTCGGCTGGGACAAGGCCACGCAGAACGGTTCTTTCACCCAGTCCTTCGACGATCAGACGCTGGGCAAGGAGCAGGCGCAGCAGTTCATCTCTCAGGGCGCGGACATCATCATGCCCGTCGCGGGCCCGGTCGGCCTGGGCGCTGCGGCGGCAGCGAAGGCGGATGGCAACACCTGGATCATCGGCGTTGACTCCGACTGGTACGAGGCGAACCCCGACTACTCCTCGATCGTGCTGACCTCGGTCATGAAGGAGATCGGTGCCTCGGTCGAGCAGGCGATTCAGGACTCCGTGAACGGTAAGTTCAGCGCGACCCCGTACGTGGGCACCCTGGCTAACGGCGGTGTCTCGATCGCTCCGTTCCACGATTTCGACGACAAGGTGTCCGCCGAGCTGAAGGCGGATCTGAGCAAGCTCACGGACGACATCAAGTCCGGCAAGCTTGTGATCGAATCGCAGAACGCCCCGAAGTGATGCGATGCGTGTGGGGCTGGCGGCGGTGACGCTGTCGGCCCCACACGGGCATCGGGGCGGGGTGCGCCCACCGGCTGGGGAAGGTCGAAGGAATGAAATTAGAGCTGCGGGGGATCACGAAGAGGTTTGGTCCCCTCATCGCCAATGACTCGATTGATTTAACGATCGAGGAGGGGCATATTCACGCCCTGCTTGGAGAGAATGGCGCGGGCAAGTCCACGCTCATGAACGTCTTGTACGGCATGCACGCACCCGATGAGGGTGAGATTCTCATCGACGGTACGCCCGTGACGTTCAAGGGGCCGGGCGACGCGGTCGCGGCGGGTATCGGCATGGTGCACCAGCACTTCATGCTGATCCCGGTTTTCACGGTCGCGGAGTCGATTGCTTTGGGTTTTGAGCCGACCGGCCCGGCCGGGATTATCAGCCGTGAGCGCGCTCGGCGCACGGTGCGCGAGGTGTCGGCGCGTTTCGGCTTCGACTTGGACCCGGATGCCCTCATCGAGGATCTGCCGGTGGGTGCGCAGCAGCGGGTGGAGATCGTCAAAGCCCTGTCGCGTCAGGCGAAGGTCCTCATTCTTGATGAGCCGACGGCCGTGTTGACCCCGCAGGAGACAGATGAGCTGATGACGATCATGCGTCAGCTCGCCGACGCGGGGACCTCGATCGTGTTTATTACTCACAAGCTGCGCGAGGTGCGCGCCGTGGCCGACGAGATTACGGTCATTCGCCGCGGCCGGGTCGTTGGGCAGGCGTCCCCGAGCGATTCCGAGGCCTCGCTGGCCACGCAGATGGTGGGGCGCGAGGTGCTCATGCGCGTGGAGAAGGATCCCGCGCGTCCCGCTGGCGGTGGCCTGTCCTTCGAGGACGTGTCCCTGCTCGGCGCGGGTGGTGTGCCGCTCCTCGACCACGTGTCCTTCGACGTTCCCCGCGGTGAGATCTTGGCGGTCGCCGGCGTGCAGGGTAACGGGCAGACGGAGCTGGCGGAGGTGATCCTGGGCCTGCGCAGCCCCGACAGCGGCGTCATCCGTCTCGAGAATGCGGATATTACGCGTGCGAAGCCGCGTCAGTCCCTGGATGCGGGAGTCGGCTTCATTCCCGAGGACCGCTCGACGGATGGCATCATCGCCTCGTTTTCGATCGCGGATAACCTGGTGTTGGACCAGTTCCGCTCCTCGGCTTTCGCCTCGTTTGGTTCCCTCAAGCGCGGCGCGATTGCGCGCAACGCCCGCGATAAGGAAGCGGAATACGACATTCGCCTGACCTCGATTGGGGATCCCGTGTCCTCCCTGTCGGGCGGTAACCAGCAGAAGGTGGTCGTTGCCCGCGAGATGTCGCGCGACCTGACGCTGCTGGTCGCCAACCAGCCGACACGCGGAGTCGACGTCGGCTCGATTGAGTTCATTCACCGCCGGATCGTGGACGTGCGGGACCAGGGCTGCGCGGTCCTGCTTATTTCGTCGGAACTCGACGAGGTTGTCTCGCTGGCGGACCGTATCGCCGTCATGTATCGCGGCCGCATCGTGGGCATCGTCCCGGCGGACACGGGACGCGACGTCCTCGGCCTGATGATGGTGGGCGTCCCCTTGGACGAGGCCGTGGCCGCTTCTTCGGGTTCTACCAAGGACACCGGGGCTGTCAGGAAGGAGGAACAATGAGCGCGCGCACCAGTAGCGGGCCGGGCATCCTCACCCGGGTTTTCGGCTCGCAGTGGTTTGTTTCGGTGCTGGCCGTCCTCATCGCATTTGTGATCGGTGCGGTCCTCATCGCGCTGTCGGGGGCGTCCGTGGTGGACGCCTACTACGCGATGTTCCGCGGGTCAATCATCGACCCCAACGCGGCGACCTTCGTCCGCCAGATCAAGCCGCTGACGGACTCCCTGTTCTATTCGATCCCGCTGATTATTTCGGGCCTGGGCCTGGCGCTTGGCTTCAGGGCGGGGCTGTTCAACATCGGCGGTAAGGGCCAGATCATCGTCGGAGCGCTCGCGGCCGTGTGGGTGGGCTTCGCGGTGAACTTGCCGCCTGTGTTGCATACCTTGGTGGCCCTCCTCGTTGCGATTGTCGCGGGCGGCCTCTACGCCGGCATCGCGGGTGTCCTGAAGGCGAAGACCGGCGCGAACGAGGTGATCGTGACGATCATGCTCAACTCGATCGCGACGCTGGGATTGGGATATGTCTTGGCACAGAAGGCGTGGCAGGTGCCCGGTTCGAACCAGCCGGTGACGCCGAAGGTCGCGGACAGCGCGGCTCTGACGCGCCTGCTACCCGCCCCCTTCAAGCTGCACGTCGGTTTCATCGTTGCTCTGGTTGCGCTCGCGTTCTTCTGGTGGCTGATCGAGCGTTCGACGCTGGGATTCCAGATTCGCGCGGTTGGCGCGAACGCGGCAGCCGCCCGTACGGCAGGCATATCGGTCGAGCGCATCACGGCGATCACGATGGTTCTCTCGGGCGCGTTCCTCGGCTTGGCTGGCGCGAACGAGGCCCTGGGAACCATCGGGTATGTCTCGCGCGATGTGGCTGGTTCGATCGGTTTCGATGCGATTACGGTGGCCCTGCTGGGGCGCAACAAGACGTGGGGAACATTCGGTGCGGGCCTCCTCTTTGGGGCTTTCAAGGCGGGTGGCTACACGATGCAGGCCAAGGGCGTGCCGATCGACATGATCCTCATTCTGCAGTCGGTGATCGTCCTCCTGATTGCCGCGCCGGCGCTGGTGCGCTGGCTGTTCCGTCTGCCCGATGTGCGCGCGCTGGCCGCGCAGACGCGAAAGGGGAACGCTGATGAGCACAAGTGAGTCCACCACGGTCGCGCAGGTCGAAGCCAAGCGCTCCTGGAAGCTCCCCGGTATCTACGTGGCGGCCTGCGTGCTGCTCGTCGTCTTCGCGGCCGCTGCCCGAGGCGACATGACGCTGCGCCTGTACGACAAGTCGCAGTCCTATGCGATCCCCGACATCGTCACCGCGGGTGCTCCCATCGTGTGGGTGCTCGCCGTCCTCACGATCGCGATCACCGCATGGACGATTGTCACGACCGTGCGCCGCGCGGCCCAGCCCGCGTGGGCGCGCGTCGTCGGGATGGCTGTCGTCGGGTTGTCGACGATCCTGGGATTCCTGTTCTACGCGGGCTCCGGGTCGACGGGCGTCGTCACCCTGACCTCGACCCTCGTGTCCACCGTGGCGATTTCGACGCCGCTCATCTTCGGTTCCCTCTCGGGTGTCGTTTCGGAGCGCGTCGGCGTCGTCAATATCGCGATTGAGGGCGATCTCCTGGTCGGCGCGTTCGCGGGCGTGATGGCGGCCTCGTACTTCCAGACCCCATACGCGGGCCTCGTCGCTGCGCCTCTCGCGGGCGCCGCCCTGGGTGCTCTCCTCGCGCTCTTCTCCGTCAAGTACGGGGTCGACCAGATTATCGTCGGCGTCGTCCTGAACGTCCTGGCGCTGGGCCTGACGACGTTCTTCTACGGGACGATCATGAAGAACTCCCCCGGGAGCCTGAACACGAACCAGTTCTCGCTGTCCGACATCAAGATCCCCGTGCTCTCGGAGATCCCGGTCGTCGGCCCGGTCCTGTTCAACCAGTCGATCCTCGTCTACCTGATGTACGCGGCCGTCATCGCCCTGGCGTTCTTCCTGTTCCGTTCGCGCTGGGGTCTGCGTCTGCGTGCCTGCGGTGAGCACCCGCGCGCCGCCGATACTGTCGGTATCAACGTGGGGCGCACGCGCACCCTCAACACGATCCTCGGCTCGTCGTTCGCGGGCTTGGGCGGCGCGTTCTTCACGATCGGTTCCGGCCTGGCGTTCACGGATAACATTTCCGCCGGCAACGGCTACATCGCCCTGGCCGCGATGATCCTGGGCAAGTGGAATCCGCTGGGTGCCATGGGCGCGGCCGTCATGTTCGGTTTCGCGCAGGCCCTGGCGCGCATGCTGCCTAACATTGAGCCCGCGATCCCCGCGGACCTCGTGTCGATGATCCCCTACGTGGTCACGATCGTGGCCGTCGCGGGCTTCGTCGGCAAGTCGCGCGCGCCCGCCGCCGAGAACATCCCCTACGTGAAGTGAGAACTCGTATGGATCCAACAGAAATTGACTGGGAGGCGCTAATAGCCGAGGCCATCGAGGCCATGCGCCACGCCTACTGCCCCTACTCGAACTTCCCCGTCGGGGCCGCGGGCTTGACCGCCGACGGCTGGATCGTCAGCGGCTGCAACGTCGAAAATGCCGGCTACGGCGTGACCCTGTGCGCCGAGTGCGGCATGGTCTCAGACCTCATCCGCTCCGGCGGCGGCGCGCTCGTCGCGGTCGTCGCTGTTAACGGCAACGAGGAGCCGGTGGCCCCGTGCGGGCGCTGCCGCCAGCTCATCTACGAGCACGGCGGGCCCTCCTGCCTGGTCCTCATGCCTGACGGCGTCGCCCCGATGACCGAGGTGCTGCCCGGCGCGTTCGGACCCCACGACCTGTCGAGCGTCGCCCAGGCCACCCCGGCCTCGTCGGTAGAGAAAGAAGGACACGATGGCTCTCTTTGATGCCGTTGACATCATCCGCGTCAAGCGCGACGGGGGAGTACTGAGCCCCGACCAGATCGACTGGACGATCGACGCCTACACGAAGGGCATCATCAAGGACGAGCAGATGGCCGCCCTGGCGATGGCGATCTTCCTGCGCGGCATGGACCGGGGCGAGATCGCCCGCTGGACGGACGCGATGATCCGCTCGGGTGCGCGCATGGATTTTTCCGGCATCGGCAAGCCGACCGCCGACAAGCATTCCACGGGCGGCGTGGGCGACAAGATCACGCTGCCCCTGGCGCCGCTGGTCGCGTGCTTCGGCGTGGCCGTCCCGCAGCTGTCGGGCCGAGGCCTGGGGCACACGGGCGGCACCCTCGACAAGCTCGAGGCGATCCCCGGGTGGCGCGCGCAGCTGAGCAATGACGAGATTATGACCCAGCTGGGACGCGGCTGCGGCGCGGTCATCTGCGCGGCGGGCTCGGGCCTGGCGCCCGCTGACAAGAAGCTCTACGCCCTGCGCGACATCACCTCAACCGTCGAGTCGATCGCGCTGATCGCCAGCTCCATCATGAGCAAGAAGATCGCCGAGGGCACGGGAGCCCTCGTCCTGGACGTCAAGGTCGGGTCGGGCGCCTTCATGAAGGACCTGAACGCCGCGCGCGAGCTCGCCCGCACGATGGTGGACCTCGGCCGCGACGCGGGGGTCGCCACGCGTGCGCTGCTCACCGACATGTCCGTGCCGCTGGGACGAAAGATCGGCAACGCCCTCGAGGTGGAGGAATCCGTCGAGGTCCTTGCTGGAGGCGGCCCCGCCGACGTCATTGAGCTGACGTGCGAGCTCGCGCGCAACATGCTCGACCTTGCGGGAGTCCGCGACGCCGACGTGGAGGCCGCGCTGGCGGACGGGCGTGCGATGGATCGCTGGCGCGCGATGATCCGCGAGCAGGGCGGAGACCCGGATGCGCCGCTGCCGCGCGCCGCGCACACCCACCAGGTCCTCGCCGAGGCCCGTGGAACCGTGGTCGGCATGGACGCCCTGTCCGTGGGCGTGGCCTCGTGGAGGCTGGGCGCGGGCCGCGCTGTCAAGGAGGATCCGGTCCAGGCGGGTGCCGGCATCGAGATCCACGCCAAGCCGGGGGAGAGCGTCGCGGCGGGCCAACCCCTGCTCACGCTCCACACCGATGATGAGTGGCGCATCGAGCGCGCACTGGAGTCCCTGTCCGGCGCGATCGAGATCGCCGACGGGGTCACCCCCGAGCCGCGCAGCGTCGTGCTGGAGACCGTGTCTTAAAGCCCGGGCGACCGCGAGCATGAGGGGAGGAGGAATCGTGGAAAGGCGCGACGAACAGTCGATTGAGGCCGTCAAGCTCTACTACCAGCAGGGACTGAGCCAGGCCGAGGTCGCCGCCCGCATGGGTTTGTCGCGCCCCACGGTCGCCAAACTCCTCGCCCACGGCCGCGAGCGCGGCTTTGTGACCATCGAGATCCACGATCCGCGCGAGGACGCCTCGGAGATCGCCCTGCGCTTGGAGAAGCGCTTCGGCCTGGCGAGCGTGCGCGTCGCCCACGGCCGCGATATGACCGAGGGCGAGGCCATCGAGCAGGTCGGCCGCGTCGGTGCCGATGTCGTCACCCAGCTCGTGCGCGACGGCATGAGCGTGGGGATTTCCTGGGGGCGCACGATGAGTGCGCTCGCGGCCCACCTGCCCCGCGCCCCTCGCGTGGGCGTACGCGTCGTCCAGCTCAAGGGCGGGACGTCGTTTTCTGAGCGGGCGACGCACGATTTTGAGATCATGCGGGCTTTTTGCGAGGCTTTCAATGCGCAGCCCTGTTACCTGCCGTTGCCCGTGATCTTCCAGGACACGGCGATGCTCTCCATCGTGCGCCGCGACCGGTTGATCGAGCGGATCCTGGAGGAGGGGCGCGGTGTGGACGTGGCGGTGTTTACCGTTGGTTCCCTGGGGCGTGAGGCCCTCTCGCTCAACCTCGGCCAGCTCGAGGACGACGAGGTGGAGGCGCTCCTGCGCGATGCGGTCGGGGACGCGTGTTCGCGTTTTTTTACGCGCGAGGGCGGCGTCGCCCTGGCGTCGGTCGACCGCAGGACGGTCGGTATCACGCTCGAGGAGCTGCGCGCCCGCCCCGTGCGGGTGTTGGTTGCCGGCGGGCGTGTGAAAGCGGAGGCGCTGGACACGGCGCTGCACATGGGGTTGGCCACTCACCTGGTGGTCGACCAGGACCTGGCCCTCGCGCTGCTGGAACGGCCACGTGGGGCAACCCCGCGCGGGGTGCGTGATCGCGCCCCAAGTGGATGAGAACATTTGTCAAACCACTCGTTGACACATTTCAATTGCACGGCATAGCCTTGCGACAAGGGTAAAGAAGCCTCGACGGAGCCCCGGGCTCCTCGACACCATAGGAGGACACATGCGCTCGACACCGCACATCAACCCCACCGCCCCCATCGCGCCGACGATCCTCCTGCCCGGAGACCCGCTGCGCGCGAAGTTCATCGCCGAAACCTACCTGGAGGACGCGCGCCAGTTCAACGCCGTGCGCAACATGCTGGGCTACACCGGCACCTACCGCGGCACCCCGGTGTCCGTCATGGGCTCGGGCATGGGCATCCCCTCGATCTCGCTGTACGCCCACGAGCTGATCCACGAGTTCGGCTGCACGCGCCTCGTGCGCGTGGGCACGTGCGGTGCCCTGCAGCCGGACGTCAACCTGTACGACGTGGTGGTCGCCCAGGCCGCCTGCTCGAACTCGGCGTTCCTGGATCAGTACCAGATCCCTGGTTCCTACGCTCCGATCGGCTCCTTCCGCCTCATCGAGGACGTGGTGCGTCGCGCCCGCGAGGCCGACGTGCCGATCCACGTGGGCAACATCCTCTCCTCCGACACGTTCTACAACGCGAACCCGACCTTCAACGAGGCCTGGCAGCGCATGGGCGTGCTCGCGGTCGAGATGGAGTCCGCGGGCCTGTACGCGACGGCCGCCCACGCGGGCGTCGAGGCCGTGGGTATCTTCACCGTCTCGGACTCCCTGGTGACGGGCGAGGCCACGGACGCCCAGGCGCGTCAGACGTCCTTTACCACCATGATGGAGCTGGCCCTGCCCCTGGCCCAGCTGTGATGCGACAAGAAAGAAGTTCCATGAAGAAGCGTGATGTGGCCGCACTCATCGACCACACGATCCTCAAGCCTGAGGCCACCAAGGCGGACGTGGCCCGCATCGTCGAGGAGGGCGCCGCGGCCGGCACCTTCTCGGTGTGCGTGTCCCCCTCGATGCTGCCCCTGGACGTTCCCGAGGGATTGAAGGTCGCCTGCGTGGTCGGCTTCCCCTCGGGCGCGGTCAAGCCCCAGGTCAAGGCCTTCGAGGCCGCCCAGGCCGTCGCCGACGGCGCGGACGAGATCGACATGGTCATCAACATCGAGCTGGTGAAGGACGCGCGCCTCCACGACCTCGAGGAGGAGATCGCGGCCGTGCGCCGCGTCGTCCCCGCCCCGCGCGTCCTCAAGGTCATCATCGAGTCCGCCGCGCTCACCGACGACGAGATCGTCGCCGCGTGCACCGCCTCGATGGCCGCTGGCGCGGATTTCGTCAAGACCTCCACGGGATTCCACCCCGCGGGCGGCGCCTCGACCCACGCGGTCGCCCTCATGCGCGCCACGGTCGGCGACGCGCTGGGGGTCAAGGCCTCGGGCGGCATCCGTGACGCCGAGACGGCCCTGGCCATGATCGAGGCCGGAGCCTCCCGCCTGGGGATCTCCGCAACCAACGCCATCCTGGCAGGACTGGAGGACTAAAGACGATGGAGCTGCTCGAGCGCGCCCGCCAGTGGGCGAGCCACGACCCGGACCCCGCCACGGCCTCGGCCCTGAGCGCCGACATTGAGGCCACCGAGCGCGGCGACGAGGAGGCGGCGGCCCGCGTGAGCGCCGCCATGAACGGCCCCCTCCAGTTCGGCACCGCAGGCCTGCGCGGCGTCGTCGGCCCGGGCGAGTCCCGCATGAACCTCGCGGTCGTCATCCGCGCGACCGCAGGCCTGTGCGAGGTCGTCAAGCGCCACGCAACCGGCACCCCCACGCTGGTCGTCGGATGTGACGCCCGCTACGGGTCCTCCGAGTTCGCCACGGCCGCCTGCCGCGTCGCCTCGGCCGCAGGGGTGCGCGTCCTCGCGCTGCCCCAGGCCAACCCGACCCCGCTCACCTCCTTCTCGATGCTGCACTTCGACGCGGACGCGGGCGTCATGGTGACCGCCTCCCATAACCCCGCCCCGGACAACGGCTACAAGGTCTACCTGGGCGGTAGCGTCGTGCAGGGCGACGGGCGCGGCGTCCAGATCGTCCCGCCCTTCGACGCGGAGATCGCGGCGGCCATCGAGGTCGCGCCGCCCGCGGACGAGGTCCCGATGGACGACGACCTTATCGAGGCCGTGGACCCGCGCGAGGAATACGTGGTCTGCGCCTCCGCCCTGGCCTCGGGCGAGGCCTCGGCGCGCGAGAACCTGCGCATCGTCCTGACCGCCATGCACGGCGTGGGTGCCGCGATCACCTCGCGCGTCCTGGCTGAGGCCGGTTTCTCCAACGTCTCCCTCGTGGCGGCCCAGGCCGATCCCGACCCCGACTTCCCGACCGTGCCCTTCCCCAACCCCGAAGAGGCCGGCGCCCTCGACATGGCGATCGAGCAGGCCCGCGAGCAGGGGGCAGACCTCATCATCGCGGTCGACCCCGACGCGGACCGCTGCGCGCTCGCGGTGCCCGACCCGGCCTCGGAGACGGGATGGAGTCCGCTCAGCGGCGACCAGATCGGCTCGCTGCTGGGCGAGTTCCTGGCCTCGCGCGGCATGAAGGGCTCGCTCGCGAACTCGATCGTGTCTTCGCGCCTGCTCTCGCGCATCGCCCGCTCTCACGGCCTGGACCATCACACGACGCTCACGGGCTTCAAGTGGATCGCCCGGGCACCGGGCCTCGGCTTCGGCTACGAGGAGGCTATTGGTTTTTGCCCCGATCCGGGCAACGTGCGCGACAAGGACGGCATCGCGACCTCGGTCGTCGCCGCCTCCCTCGTGGCCTCGCTAAAGGCGCAGGGGCGCAGTGTGTGGGATGAGCTGGAGCGCCTGGCGCGACTGCACGGCTTGCACGTGAGTTCGCCGCTGACCTTCCGCGTCGACGACATCGAGCAGATCGCCAGCGGTATGGCGCGCCTGCGCGCCCAGCCGCCGAGCGTCCTTGCCGGCTCTCCCGTCGTCGAGGTTTCGGACCTGTCGCAGGGGTACCGTGGCCTGCCGCCCACGGACGGCGTCCTGGTGCTCACCGAGGCGGGGGATCGCGTCATCGCGCGCCCCTCGGGCACTGAGCCCAAGCTCAAGTGCTACCTCGAGGTGATCCTGCCGGTCGCAGGCGGGGAGCCGCTGCCCTGGGAGCAGGCGCGTGAGCGTCTCGACGCGATTAAGGGAGCTTTCGCCGAGATTATCGGTCTGTAGAGGTGAATCGGGACTCCGTCAGCGTATTTTCTGTGGGTATAGCCCTGCGTAAGGAAATAGATAACGCTATACTTGCGTATATGGCAACTCACAATGAATCGCTGGCGGAGACCCTTCCCTTCGCCGATCGGCCCGTCGAGAAGGTGCCCGGCCACTGGGTGCTCGCGCGCGCCGGAAAGACGGTGCTGCGCCCCGGCGGCCTCGCCCTCAGCACGTGGGCGCTCAAGCGCGCCGTGTTGCCCGGCTCGGACGTCGTCGAATTCGCGCCCGGACTGGGCGTCACGGCCTCGGCGATTATTGAGGTAGGCCCCGCCTCCTACGTCGGCGTGGAGCGCGATCCAAACGCCTCCGCGCGCGTGGACGCCATCGCCTCGGGCGTGGGGCGCTGCGTGAACGCCGACGCGGCCGAAACCGGCCTGCCGGATGAGAGCGCGGACGTCGTCATCGGCGAAGCCATGCTCTCCATGCAGGGAGAGAAAGCCAAGCGAGCCATCATGAGCGAGGCCGCGCGCATCCTGCGCCCCGGCGGCCGCTACGTCATCCACGAGCTGGCGATGCGCCCCGATGCTATCGCGGAAGAGCCCGCCACCGAGATTCGCCGCGCGCTGGCCCGCGCCATCAACGTCAACGCCCGTCCCCTCACGGTCGCCGACTGGAGGCGTGCGCTCGAGGAGGTCGGCCTCGTCGTGGAAGAGACCCGCACGGCCCCCATGGCCCTCCTCAAGCCCGGTCGAATGATCGCCGACGAGGGCGTGCGTGGAGCCCTGCGCATCATGCGCAACGTCGCGCGGGACAAAGACCTGCGTGAACGCGTCACCACCATGGCGCGCACGTTTAAGAAATATGATCGACATCTGTGCGGCGTCGCCATCGTCGCGCGCAAACCCAAGGAGAGCCAATGAGCCTGTCGCCCGAATCGAACACCGAGGTCCCCACGCCCATCATGACGGACCTGCAGGACATCGCCTCGATGATCCAGATCAACGAGGAAGCCACGGTGTCGCGCACCGTCATGCACGCAGAGGGCGTGCGCCTGGTCCTGTTTAGCTTCGATAAGGACGAGATCCTCAGCGAGCACACCGCCGCGATGCCCGTCATCCTGCACACGCTTGAGGGCGCCCTTGAGATCGAGGCCGACGGTCGCACCGTCGTCCTGAAGCCCGGCGACGTCATCCACTTCGGCACGCGCCTGCCGCACGCCGTGCGTGCGCTCGAGCCCTCGAAGCTGGCCCTGTACATGCTGGATCGCCGCGAGCGCCCCAAGGCCTGAGGCTCCGACACTGTGCGGCGGGCCCCGTCCTCGTGAGGTGATGCACGAGGCCGGGGCCCGTTTGTCGTATCCGCGCGGGGCGGTTGGGGCGGAGGCGCCCCGCAGAGGGTTACTTCAGTGACGCCTTGCCGGCGCCCTTTGCAACCAGCCAGAGGCCGGCCTCGACAATGAGCCCTGAGACGATGAAGACGATGAGCACGGAGATGCGCGCGTCCATGAGGGTGGTGGCCGCCAGGGCGATGCCGTGGGCCGTGCCCAGGACGCCGCCACCGAAGAGGATGGGCCAGGCGGCGCGGTGTGCGCGCTCCCATTCCTGCGAGCCGGGCTCGATGCCCGCCAGGCGCAGCCCCAGGGGAGGACGGCACACGCCGGCGCGCGCGGTCAGGCCCGACGCAAACAGGTAGAGCCCACCCGCGATGAGAGCGACGGCGAGAATCAGGAATGCGGCGATCAGTCCGACGTGCACGGGAACCCCTCGAAAGATAAGCGTTTCACGGCCGTTTCACGAAGGGCCGCGCGCCCATTCTACCCGGCCCCGGCCTCGTCGCCGCTGAGGCGGGCGGGCAGCGGCGGCGGAAACAGCGGCCTCCGAGAAAAGCGCGACCCAGCTCCGCTCAGAAGTAGCAGGCGATCGGGCCGTTGGGACCCGGCACGACGGTGACGGGGGTGTCGAAGATGTCGGTGAGGACCTCGTCGCGCATGATCTCCTCGGGCGTGCCCATGAAGGCGACCCTCCCGTCCTTGAGTGCGCAGATCTGGGAGGCGTAACGCGCCGCGAAGTTGATGTCGTGCAGGACGATGACGATCGTGCGAGAAAACTCGCGCGCCGCCCGCTCCAGCATCCGCATCATCTCGACGCTGCGCGCGATATCCAGGTTGTTGAGGGGCTCGTCTAGCAGGACGTACTCCGTCTCCTGGGCGAGCACCATGGCGACGTAGGCGCGCTGACGCTGTCCGCCCGACAGCTGGTCCAGGTAGCGCCCTTCGAGCTCCTCCAGGTCGAGGAAGCCGATGTAGCGGTCGATGATGGTCTCATCCTGCGCGCTCAGGCGTCCCTTCGAGTGGGGGAAGCGCCCGAAACCCACCAGCTGGCGCACCGTGAGGCGCGAAATGAAGTGGTTCTCCTGGCGCAGGATCGACAGGGTGCGCGCCAGCTCGGAGGACTTCGTTGTGGCCACGTTGAGGCCGCCGACCTCGATCGTGCCCTCGTCGATGCCCAGGAGGCGCCCGATCATGGTGAGGATCGTGGACTTTCCCGCGCCGTTGGGGCCCACGAGCGCCGTGATGCCGCCCGTGGGGATGTCGAGGGAGACCTCACCGATGCGCACGGACGGGGAGTACTGCTTGACGACGGAATCGATGGAGATCACAGGCGGCCCTTCCGCAAAATAGTGACGATGAACGCGAGTCCGCCGACGAACTCGATGATGATGGAGACGACGCCCTGCGTGTTGAACACGTGATTCATGACGAAGTACGCGCTGGCCAGGATCGCTGCGCCCAGGGCGACGGACATCGCGAAGATGTAGCGGTGATCGTGCGTGTCCGAGAACTGGTAGGCCAGCGTCGCCACGAGGAACCCGAGGAACGTCATGGGACCCACGAGGGCCGTGGATGTGGCCATGAGGATCGACACCAGGACGAGGACAAGCACGGACGTGCGGCGGTGGTTCAGGCCCAGGTTGGTGGCCGTCTCGCGCCCGAGCGAGAGCACCGACAGCTGGCGGGTGAGGGCGACGAGGGCGATGGCCGCAGCCGCGACGAGGGGAACCGCGATGGGGAAATACTCCTTCTGGGCGTTCGCGATCGACCCGAAAAGGCGCGCGGTCAGCACGTCGAACTCCGAGGGCGTGAGCAGCCTCTGCATGAAGGTGGAAATCGACCCGAGGCCCGCGCCCAACATGACGCCGATGAGGAGCATCGCGTGCATCGAGGCCCGCTGCGAGGTGAGCAGCCACGAGTACAGCACGAGGGTCAGGGCGATCATGAGGGCGAGCTGCCCGACGAAGTTGCCGACTGTCGCCGACGCGCCCAGGCCAGCGACGCCCAGGAAGAAGATCGTGGAGGTGTGGATCGCCCGGTACAGGGACTCAAATCCGAGGATCGAGGGCGTGATGATGCGGTTGTTCGCCACCGTCTGGAAGGCGACCGTCGCCATGCCCTGGCACACCGCGACGATGGCGATCGCGAGGACCGCGAAGGCGCGCCGGCGGGCGAGCCTCCAGAACACCGGGGTGCCGAACTGTGCGGGATTCTTCCAGGCGATGAGGCCGATGCAGGCGAGGATCGCGACCGCGCACACAACCCCGAAGAGGATCCACCAGCGACGCCGTGCGGCCGGGGAGGTGAAGGCGCCGGTGCGTCGGGTGGGGTGTTTCGTGCGCGCGGACGAGGCCGGGGCGGGGGCCGGGGAGGAGGCCTCGCGTTGTGCGGGGGAAGTCAGGGCGCTCACAGGACGGCTCCCTTCTTGGCCTGGCGCAGCACGAGCGCGATAAAGACGAAAGCGCCGAGGACACCCAGGATGACCGACACGGGCATCTCGAAGGGGGAGATGATCGTGCGCGCCAGGAGGTCCGTGACCGTCACGAGCGCGATGCCCGCCAGGCACACCCACGGCAGGTTCGTGCGCAGGTTGTCGCCCATGGACATGGACACGAGGTTGGGAACGATGAGGCCCAGGAACGGCAGGGAACCGACGACCACGGTGACGACGCCGGTGGCCACGGCCACGAGCCCCGTCGCGATGAGGATCATGCGGTGATAGTTGACGCCAAGCGACACCGCGATGTCCTCGCCGAGGGACACGGCCGTCAGGCGATCCGCCATGACGAACACAATTGCGACGATGATGGCGACGATCCACAGGATCTCGTACTGGCCCTCGTACACCGACGTGAAAGACCCCTGGAACCACACCGACACGCTCTGCAGGGTGTTCGTCTCGAGGGCCAGGAACGTCGAGATCGCGGAGACGACCGCGCCGAGCATCATGCCCATGATCGGCACGAGCAGCGAGGAACGCAGCGAGACGCGGCGCAGCAGGGCGAAAAACACCATCGTGCCCACGAACGCGAAGACGATCGCGCAGGTCATGCGCACCAGGATCGGGGCGCCGGGCCACACGATCATGATGACGAGCAGACCCAGGCCCGCCCACTCGGTCGTGCCCGTCGTGGAGGGCTCTGCGAAGCGGTTCTGGGTGACCAGCTGCATGACCAGGCCGCTCATCGACATCGCGGCCCCGGACAGGATGAGCGCGATCGTGCGAGGGACGCGCACGGCGAGGAAGATCTGCCAGCCGTCGTCCTGGGAGAGGATCGAGTATTCGCCGGTCGATAGCGACAGGACGAGAAGCGCAGCTACGGCGAGCGTGGCCAGGGCGAGCGCCAGGGGGCGACGCTTCGACGAGGCCGGGGTGGCCTCGCGCGCGGGGGCTTTGCTGGATGAGGCCTCGCTCGTTGCGGTGTCCGCGGGAGGTGCGGTGGTGGGGGAGTGTGTCATAGGAAAACGGGGTGCGGGTGCCGCCCGTTGGGCGGCACCCGCTTGTGTGTCAGAGGGTCACTTCTTCGCGGCTTCGAAGGCGTCCGCGATGGAGTTGAAGATCTCCGTGTAGGTGATGATGGACTCGTTGGTGTACGTGTCATTCGGCGCGTACAGAACGTGCTTGTTCTGCAGCGCAGCGACGTTCTGCAGGGCAGCGTTGCCGTTGATGACGGTCTCGGCTGGCGTGTTGGAGCCATCCTTGGTAATCGCGGCGTCGCGGTCGAGGACGAAGATCCATGCCGGGTTGGCCTCGGCAATCGCCTCGACGGAGATGTCGTCACCGGTGTGCGAGTCGGTCGAACCCTCGACCTCGAGGGCGGGCTTCAGGCCGAGCAGGTCGAAGACCGGGCCCCACGTGCGGCCCTTGCCGGGCGCCACGTAGCCGATGTTGCCGCCGGAGACGTCCACCGCCATGACGGTCGAGGAGCCGTCGTAGGCCTTCTTCGCGCGCTCGATCGAGGCGTTGAAGTCGTCGACGAGCTTCTTGGCCTCGTCCTGCTTGCCGAAGATCTCGCCCAGGTCGGTGACCTCGCGGATAAGCTCCTGATCGAAGGGCTGGCCCTCGCGTGGCTCCAGGTTGATGAGCGGGACGTCGGGCGCCAGTTCCTTGATCTGAGCGTCGAACTTGGAGAAGCGCTGACCGGAGATGATGAGGTCGGGTTCGGCGGCGACCAGGGCCTCCAGGTTGGGGTCGCGGTGCATGCCCACGTCGGCGATGTCATCGCCGTTGTACGCGGTGACGGTGGAGGGGATCAGCTTCTTGGGAACGGCGACGAGCGGCACGTCCCACTGCGCGAGGACCTCGAAGGTGCGGTTGTCAAGGGAGGCTGCGCGGGTGACGGGCAGCTTGATCTCGGCCGGGCCGTCGTTCGCCTCGATGCTCACGGACGAGGCCTGGGTGGCCTGCGTGGTCTCGCTCGGCGAAGCGGAGGACTGGGAGGAAGAAGTGGTGGCGCCGGAAGAGCATGCGGCCAGCCCGAGGGCGGCGATGGCGGCGATGGCGGCCAGGGAGGTGGTCGTACGAGACATCATTTCTCCGTAGAGGTATCTGTGCTTGGGCTTAAATAGGAAAAGCAAGGCTTACCTAACTGCCAAACCAACCATACAGATATTTTGAGCCTCGTGCGTGTGAATACGCGCATAGTTTCGCGCCTCGATGCCCTCGTCGGGGCCCGTGTTTGCGTGTGTCTCGGTCGGCTACGGTCCCCTCTTGGCGGCCGTGCCACCCGCCGGTTGCAGCCCTCTCTCGCTGGTCACAGCTTTCTGCAGATTCCTGCTGTCAATCTCACATATTCCATGAAAAGCGCAGGAAATTTGGTTTTCCTAATATTTGTTAACACGTTGAAAAGTGGCTTGTTTTCAACGTTTTCAACGTGGGGCTTCGTAACGCGTTTGGGGAATTGCATGCGAAATTAGGTGTGCGACGTGTCGCCGGTTATCGTGAGTATGCCAAGGGGCGGTGCTCGCGTGAGCACCGCCCCTCAGAGAACAGCATGGGTTCCCGAGCGAAACGCTAGGTCAGTCGACCAGGCCCTTCACGGCCTCGTCGAGCTCGGCGACCCAATCCGCGCCCGACACGTCCGACGGCATGCGCCAATCCCCGCGCGGGGACAGGGAGCCGCCGGCCATGACCTTCGGGCCGTTAGGCAGCGCGCTGCGCTTGAACTGCTGGCTGAAGAAACGCCACAGGAACAGGCGCTCCCACTTGACGATCTCGTCCAGCGAGTACGCGACCTTGTCCTCCTCGGGGAAGCCGACCGGCCACGAGCCCGTGGAAGCGTCCGACCAGGCCTTCTCCGCGAGGAACGCGATCTTCGACGGGCGCGCGCCGCGGCGCAGCACGTAGTACAGCGTGAAGTCCTGCAGGTTGTAGGGACCGATCTTGTCCTGCGTGGACTGCATCTTCTCGCCCGGCTTGGCGGGAACCAGCTCGGGGGAGATCTCGGTGTGCAGGATCGACAGGAGGACCTCGCCGACGCGCTCGTCGAACTGCTTGGAGGCCACGACCCAGCGGATCAGGTGCTGCATGAGGGTCTTGGGTACGCCCGTGTTGACCGCGTAGTGGCTCATCTGGTCGCCCACGCCGTACGTGCACCAGCCCAGCGCCAGCTCGGACAGATCGCCCGTGCCCAACACGATGCCGCCCAGGTGGTTGGCGAGGCGGAACAGGTAGTCGGTGCGCAGGCCCGCCTGGACGTTCTCGAAGGTCACGTCGTAGGTGGCCTCGCCCTCGCCGTAGGGGTGGCCGATGTCGGCGAGCATCTGCGTGGCCGCCGGGCGGATGTCGATCTCCTGGAAGGAGGTGCCCAGGTACTCGCACAGCAGGGTCGCGTTCTTCTTGGTGCGCTCGGAGGTGGCGAAACCGGGCAGTGTGTAGCACAGGATGTCCGTGCGCGAACGGCCCAGCAGGTCCATCGCGCGGGAGGCCACGACCAGCGCGTGCGTCGAATCCAGGCCGCCCGAGACGCCGATGACGATCTTCGGGTTGCCGATCGCTCGCAGGCGCTGCACGAGGCCGGCCACCTGAATGTTGTAGGCCTCGTAGCAGTCCTGCTCCAGGCGGGTGGGGTCGTTGGGGACGAAGGGGAAGCGGTTGACGGAGCGCTCCAGGCCTAGGTCGGTGTGCGGCGGGTCGAGTGTGAACTCGACCTCCTGCGGGGCCATGCGCTCGTCACCTGCGAAGTAGCGCTGTGCGTTGTCCGTGAACGAGTTCTGGCGCTTGCGTTCGGTGCACAGGCGCTCCAGGTCCACGTCGGCGATCGTAATGTGCGCGCCCTCCTGGAAACGCTCGCCGATCGCGAGGCGTTCCCCGGCCTCGTAAATCATGGTTTCGCCATCCCAGGCGAGGTCCGTGCTGGACTCACCCATGCCGGCCGCCGTGTACACGTAGGCCGCGCAGCAGCGCGAGGAGATCGAGCGCACCATGAGCTCGCGATCCGCGCCGCGCCCGACGGTGATCGGGGAGGCGGACAGGTTTGCCAGGACGGTCGCGCCCGCGAGTGCCAGCTCCGTGGACGGGGAGGCGGGCACCCACATGTCCTCGCAGACTTCGATGCCGACGGTCAGTCCGGGCACGTCGTCGGCGGACAGGAGGACTGGGCCGAAGGGGACCCACACGGGGCCGCCGCTGAATTCTTCGACGCCGCCCCATGGCACTTCGATGCGCTCGCAGGCGCGCGGGGGCATGGTCACGAAGTGGCGCTTCTCGTAGAACTCGCGGTAGTTAGGCAGATGCGATTTGGGGACGATCGCGAGGACGCGTCCGCGGTGGATCGCGACCGCGCAGTTGTACAGTGCGTTGTCCTTGCGCAGGGGTGCGCCGACGATGAGGAGGGGGAGTAGGTCGGCGCTGGCCTCGACGATTTGTGCGAGGGCCTTCTCGACGTTGTCGAGGAGCACGTCCTGCAGGAGGAGGTCGTCGATAGCGTATCCGGAGACGCACAGTTCGGGGAAGACACCCATGGCGACGCCGCGCGCATCGAGCTGGCGGGCCGCGTCGATGATCTCGCGCGCGTTCTCGAAGGGGCGGGCAGGGTGTACGGGCAGGGTCACGGCGGCGACGCGCGCAAAGCCCTGATCGTAGAGGGAATGGAAGTTCATAGTTCTCCTTTGGTACTGGGCTTATTCTTGCGTACTCGGCGCGCTCGCGCTCTTCGGTGACGAGGCCGGGGCGGGCGGGCGGCGCAGGGGAGGATCGAGGACGAAAGCGGTGTCGTCGACGCCGGGAACGAGGCGGTAGAGGGCAGCCGGGCGACCTGCCCCTTCGCGCACGGTGCCGCCCGTCGGCTCAATGAAGGAAGCTGTCTTTGTTGCTTTGCGGTGGAAGTTGCGCGGGTCGAGTGCCGAGCCCCAGATGGCCTCGTAGGTGGTGCGCAGCTGTGTGATCGTGAATTCGGGGCCGCAGAAGGACGTGGCCAGGGGGGAGTATTCGATCTTGGAGCGGGCGCGCTCGACTCCGTCCGCGAGGATGCTCGCGTGGTCGAAGGCGAGGGGTGAATTGGGCGCAAGGAGGGCGTCGACGGGGCACCAGAGCGCTCCCGAGGCGTCGCCTCCCGCGCGGGCCGGCGCAAAAGATGGGGCGAGGAGGAGGTAGGCAACCGAGAGGACCGGCCCTCGGGGGTCTCGTCCCTGCGGCCCGTAGGTACACAGCTGTTCGAGGTGGCCAGGGGGCGTGATGCCGGTTTCTTCCGCCAGTTCGCGCGCTGCAGCTTCCTCGGTTTGTTCACCCTCGCGCAGGAAGCCGCCGGGCAGGGCCAGGTGGTCCTTGAAGGGCTCGATGCCGCGACGCACGACGAGGGCGTGAAGGGTGTGGTCGATGACCGTCAGGGCGACGATGTCGACCGCGATCGGAACAGTGAGGGGCTGTGTCATGGTGTCATCCTACCCAATTTGCGTCGAGTTGACATTAAATACCTGACGGGGTTATCGTCATCCTGACATAAACAAGTGGGTCACCAACCAAGGAGCCATCATGGGAACTCTTCACCACCACCCCTTCTTCATCCGCTACCAGGGCGGGGCCGGCGACCATGTCGTCCAGATCCGCGCCGGACGCACCATCCGATCCGGTGTCGGCCAGTCCTTCTGGCTACGAGCCGGACGCTGCGCGCTCGCGGAAGTCCCCACCGCCAACCGCGCTCACAGCTTCCTCGTCCAGGCGACGACCTCCGACCAGCAAAACATCAACGCGCAGGTGGCCATCACCTACCACATCGAGGACGCCGAGGCCGCCGCGGCTCACTACGACTTCGGGCTCTACCCGCGCGAGGCCGGGGCGGACGCCCAGGGCCTGTGGCAGATCGACGAAACCGTCACCCGCATCGCTTTCTCCGCCCTGGCCTCGGCGATTGGGGAGATGACGCTGACCGACGCCATCACCGGATCCCTTGAACGGGTTGGCCGCGTGCTGACCCAAGCCTTCGCCTCCGATGAGCAGCTGCGGGCCACCGGCGTCGCCGTCGTCGACGCGCGCCTGCTGAGCCTGCGCCCGGACGAGGGCGTCGAATCCTCCCTGCGCGCCCCGCTCCTTGAGCAGCTTCAGGCCGAGGCCGACCGCGCCCTCTACGAGCGCCGCGCACTCGCCGTCGAGCGCGAATCCCAGATCTCTGAAAACGAGATGCAATCCAAGCTCGACCTGGCCCGCAAGCGCGCCGACCTGGTCGATCAGGAAGGTCACAACGCGCGTCGCGAAGCCGAGGAGAAGGCCGCCGCCGACGCGATCGCCGTCGAATCGGAAGCCCGCCGCATCACTGAGAAGGCCAAGGCATACGAGATCGACTGGAACACCGCGGGCCGCGCACGCATCGCCAACGACGCGGCCTACATCCAGGCCCTCGCCGAGGCCGGCCCCGAAGTGGCGCGCGCCCTCGCCCTGAAGGAAATGGCCAAGAACATGCCGTCCTTCGGAAACATCACCATTACCGCCGACGTGTTGAGTGACCTCGTCTCGGCGTTCACCGGTCACGCGAAGGAAGGCAAGTAACCATGCGTCGCCGCGCCGTCATCGTCCGTCGCCCCACCGAGTTCGACGAGCTCATGGACCGCTACTCCACGCGCGGCCAGGTCGAATTCGTCCTGCGCTCGCGTGGACGCACCCTCGAGTCCGTCGAACGTGCTCACGAGGCGCACGTGTCCGCGCTGGCCCACGTGCGGGCAGGCATCCCGGACGGGTGGGCGAGCGCCGACGTGGAGCGCGACTCCCTCTCGCGTTTTCTCTTCGCCCCCGAGGATGTCATTGTCGTCGTGGGACCCGACGGTCTGGTCGCCAACGTCTCCAAGTACGCGGGCGACCAGACCGTGGTTGGCATCAACTCGGTGCCCCAGTCCAACGCAGGCGTGCTCGTGCGATGCACGCCCGACCAGGGGGTCGCCGCCCTGGGTCGCATCGACGCGGGCGCGGACCTGCGGGTGGATCAGCTGACGATGGTGCGCGCGAGCGCCGACGACTCGCGCACGCTCACAGCCCTCAACGAGGTTTTTATCGGGCATCACAGTCACCAGAGCGCCCGCTACGAGCTGTCCGTGGGCTCATCCGTCGAGCGCCAATCCTCCTCCGGTGTCGTCGTCTCCACCGGAACCGGGGCGACCGGGTGGGGTGCCTCCCTTAAGCGAGGCCGCCACATGGGGGAGCTGCCCGCCCCGACCTCGCGCTCGCTCGCGTGGTTCGTGCGCGAGGCGTGGCCCTCGCCCTACACCGGAGTCGAGCACACCGAGGGCCTCCTGGACGACGGTGAGGATCTCAGCCTCGTCGTTGGCTCCGAATCCCTCGTGCTCTTCGGCGACGGCATGGAGTCAGACCGCCTGACCCTCACCTGGGGGCAACGCGTGCGGATCGCTCGCGCCCCGCGAGCCCTCGCCCTCGTCGATCCCGCTGGCCTGGGGGAGGAGTAAGCCTGCGGGGCGGTGCAAGGCGTGCATATGCGGATAGGTTACGAACATCCGGATAGGTTATGAAGATACGGATAGGAAAATAAGCTATCCGTATGCGCACAACCTATCCATATGCGCACAACCTATCCGCATGTGCGCAGGGGAGGTGGCACCTGTGCGTTGGGGCCGTGGCCTGTGAGCGAATCCCGCGCGCTCCAAGCCCTACGCGGGCAGAACACCCTCCGCGCGCAGCTGGTCCATGACGCGATCGAGTGTGGCACCCACCGGCTCGCGAACAATCAGGTCGGCGCGGGCATCGGCCGAGGTCGGGGTGGCGTTCATGAGAACCAGGTGGTCCCCGGAGAAGTAGTTGATGAGGCCAGCTGCCGGGTACACCACGAGGGACGTGCCAGCCACGATCAGCGTGGACGCCCGCGCGATGGCTGACACGGCGGCCTCGATGACGGCCTCGTCGAGGGATTCGCCGTACATGACGATGTCCGGGCGCATCTGCCCGCCGCACGATGGGCACGCGGGCACCGGGTCCCCGTCGACGGTGACGGCATCGCGCAACGCTGCGACCGCCCCACACTGCGTGCACTCGAGCCGCTCCCAGTTGCCGTGCAGCTCCCACACGGTGCGGGATCCGGCCCGCTGGTGCAGGCCGTCAATGTTCTGCGTGATGACAGCGTCGAGGTGTCCCGCTCCCTCTAATAAAGCCAACGCCCTGTGCGCGCCGTTGGGTTCCACGGGGCGGTAGATCTCGTGGAACCACTCCCAGTACGCCTCGGGGTGCTGGGTGAAAAAGTCGATGCTCAGGACCGTTTCGAGGGGGATCTCGCGTTCCTGGAAGTAGAAGCCGTTCGCCCCGCGAAAATCGGGGATCCCGGACTCGGTCGAGACGCCTGCGCCGCCGAAAAACACGGTCGACGGGGAATCCGCAATCCACTCGGCCAGGGTGGAAACGTCGCTGTTCATGAGGCCCTCCTCGACATAACTACTCTCCCAGGATACGCCCGAGGCCGGGGCCCCACGTGGGAACCCCGGCCTCGTGCGGAAAAGCCGATCAGGCGAAGGTCAGCGCCTGGCGGGCGATCGCCAGCTCCCGGTGTGTCTTGACGTCAGCAGATTGAAGACGACGGTTTGCTCGGGGTCGGTGCACTTGCACGAGCGTGCACGAGCTGGAGGCGAGAGAGATTCTCGGCAGACATGCCGGTCAGGGAATCGAGGTGGGGTCGTGCCCTGTCGAGAATCCGGATGTGGTGGATGTTATCGATGCTGCGTCGATGAAACTGGAGGGTGGATTCATACGTGAAACCTCCACGCAGATCAGCGATAAAACTGTCTGCTACCCATCGGTAGGAGCTGTTGAGAACCAGTTGATAGTCGCATGCGCGACCAATGAGAGCCGCGACCCAGTCTGCGCACTGGATGTTCGTCGAAAGCTCCGAGTCGATATATGCGGGGGCTTCGAGGATTCTCAGCATCTCCTGGTGATCCTTGATGCGACTGTAGATGTGGGCGTAGCTGCGTGTCACCTGGTGGAAGCGTTGCTTCTCGTTGATCATGTCCTGGAAGAGGAGTATGTTCTGGTCTTCGTGTTCGGCGTGCCTGCAGAGCCGGTTGATCGCTTCACCCAGGCACTCAAGCGTTCTTTCTTCTCGCATGGCCTCCCAACTATTGCCGGTGTCTTTTCCCCACACCTGTCCGGGGGAGCCGATGGGTTTTTCACGCACGAAGTAGAAGAGCTTGCCGCCATACCTACTCGGGATTCGTGCGAGAAGTGAGCGCAGTTCAACTACTTCCTGACGTCCTGCACGCCCCATCGCGTGTTTGCTGAGGAGGTCAGACCCTTTGCGTTCCCACGTAGGAGCGTAATCTCCTGGCTCTTCTGTGCCCTCGCCGCAGAGGAATGAGTAGAACTTCTTCTTGGTTGCTGCGACATCTCGCGATAAAGCATGGACATGCTGTTCAGGGATGACGAAGCCTGCATAGCCAAAGACAGGTGAGGTATTGAATCTCTTGTGGTCCTTTGAAATAAAAGCGCCGGCCTCGCCAACTTCGTCGATGTAAGCGATGAGCATGTTTCCCCTCACTGAGAGACGCAAAGACCCACGGCGCAACGTGTGCGCTCGTGGGCCCGCGGATCGGCACTCTGCGAGGACTTGCTCGCCGTTACCACTTCTGATCGTAGTCGGTGTGTTGGCGTGCAGTCAATAGTGGACGTGGATACGCCCGAGGCCGGGGCCCACGTGGGAACCCCGGCCTCGGGCGGAAAAACCGATCAGGCGAAGGTCAGCGCCTGGCGGGCGATCGCCAGCTCCTCGTTGGTCGGGTAGACGACGAGGGTGACGGCCGAGTCGGGAGCGGACACGATGCGCGGCTCCTTGACGCGGCCCTTGTTGGCCTCGACGTCGATCTTGACGCCGAAGGGGGCGAGGGCCTCGGCCAGCTCGCGGCGCACGTCGTCGTCGTTCTCGCCGATGCCGGCGGTGAAGGTGATGACGTCCAGGCCGCCGAGCTCAGCGGCGTAGGAACCCACGTACTTCAGCAGGCGGTTGATGTACACGTCCATGGCGGTACGGGCGCGCTTGGCGGCCTCGGGGTCGGAGGTGTTGTTGATGACCTCCCACACGGAGCGCATGTCGGACTCGCCGGTCATGCCCTTCATGCCGGACTTCTTGTTGAAGAGTGTGTCGACCTCGTCGACGGTCATGCCGGCGACGCGCTGCAGGTGGAACACGACGGCGGGGTCGATGTCGCCGGTGCGGGTGCCCATCATGAGGCCCTCGAGCGGGGTCAGGCCCATGGAGGTGTCGATCGGCTTGCCGTTCTTGACAGCGGAAGCGGACGCGCCGTTGCCCAGGTGCAGGACGATCTGCTTGAGGTTGTCGCGGCCCAGCATCTTGGAGATTTCCTGGGAGACGAACTGGTGGGAGGTGCCGTGGGCACCGTAGCGGCGCACCGAGTACTTCTCGGCGGTCTCGGTCTCGAGGGCGTACAGGGCGGCCTTGTCGGGCAGCTGCTGGAAGAACGCGGTGTCGAAGACGGCGACGTGGGGGACGTCGGGCATGAGCTCACGCGCCACGTCGATGCCCTTGAGGTGGGCGGGGTTGTGCAGCGGAGCCAGCGGGCACAGTTCTTCGATCAGGTTGCGGACCTCGTCGGTGATGAGGGCCGGGCCGTCGAAGTAGCGGCCGCCCTGAACGATGCGGTGGCCGACGGCGACGACGTTCGCATCAGCCAGTGACGGGCCCTCCGTGTCGAAGAGGCGCAGGACTTCACGCATGCCGACGGTGTGGTCGGGAACCGGGAGCTCTTCCTTGGTGACGGCGTCGCCGTGCTCATGCTTGATGAGGCCGGTGGTGTCACCGATGCGCTCGACGATGCCCTTGGCGATGGCGTCGCCGGTCTCGGGGTCGACGAGCTGGTACTTGATGGAGGAGGAGCCAGAGTTAATGACGAGAACGGAGGACGAGGTCACGCGTTCGCCTTTCGTGTTGTGGGGTTGGGGGATAAAGGACGAGGCCGGGGCCCGTTTACGTGTAATGGTAACCGGACCCCGGGGGCTCGTTCCCGTTCAGCCCTGGGCCTGGACGGCGGTCAGGGCGACGGTGTTGACGATGTCTTCGACGAGGGCGCCGCGCGACAGGTCGTTGACGGGCTTGTTGAGGCCCTGCAGGACCGGGCCGACGGCGAGCGCGCCGGAGGAGCGCTGGACGGCCTTGTAGCCGATGTTTCCGGCTTCCAGCGAGGGGAAGACGAAGACCGTGGCCTTGCCGGCGACGTCGGAGCCGGGCAGCTTCTTGGAGGCGACGGCCGCGTCGACGGCCGCGTCGAACTGGATGGGGCCTTCGATGGCCAGCTCGGGGGCCTTCTCGCGTGCGAGGCGGGTGGCTTCGACGACGGCGTCAACGTCGGGGCCGGATCCGGAGGTGCCGGTGGAGTAGGAGAGCATGGCGACGCGCGGGGTGACGCCGAACTGGGCGGCGGTGCGCGCGGAGGTCACGGCGATGTCGGCGAGCTGCTCGGGCGTGGGGTTGGGGTTGACGGCGCAGTCGCCGAATGCCCACACGCGGTCCTTCATCGCCATGAGGAAGATGGAGGAGACGACGGAGACGCCGGGGGCGGTCTTGATGATCTGGAAGGAGGGGACGATCGTGTGCGCGGTCGTGTGGGCGGCGCCCGAGACCATGCCGTCGGCGTCGCCCATGTGGACCATCATGGTGCCGAAGTAGGACACGTCGGTGACCTTTTCGCGGGCCTGTTCGAGGGTGACGCCCTTCTTGGCGCGCAGGCGTGCGAATTCTTCGGCGTAGCGCTCGAGGTATGCGGGGTCGCCCACGGAGACGACCTGGGCGGCGCTCAGGTCGAGGCCGAGTTCGCCGGCGCGCTTGGCGACGTAGTCGGCGTCGCCCACGAAGGTGATGTCGGCGATGCCGGCGGCGAGGACCTGGGCGGCGGCCTGCAGGACGCGGTCGTCGTCGGGCTCGGGCAGGGCGATGCGCTTGCGGTCGGCGCGGGCACGCTCGATGAGGTCGGCCTGGAAGGCGAGCGGCGTGACGGCGGTGGGGGTGGGGGCCTCGCGCAGGGTGGTGGCGGCGTCCTCGCCGAGGGGCAGGGTGAGAACGGGGACGTCGGCTTCGAGTGCGGGGGCACCGCCGGTCAGGACGACGGCGACGACGGAAGCGGCGGCGGCCTCGGCGCGCAGGCGGGCGGCGGCGATCTCTTCGGCGAGCAGCTCGGCGCTGGCGCCCTCGGCGTCGAAGGCGAGGACGACGCCGGCGCGCGTGGCGGCGGCAAGGTTCAGGTTCCAGGCGACGTGGTCGAAGGCGCGGTTCGAGGCCTCGCGGGCGGGGGAGATGAGCGCGTCGTCGCCGGCAGCGCGCACGGCTTCAACCACGGCGGGCAGGGCGGAGGCGGGACGCAGGGCGGCGTCGGTGGCCGTCGTGCCGGCCAGGGCGTCGACCGTGGTGACGCCGAGAACGCGGGCCAGCTCGTCAGTAGCGAGGGCGGCGGCCTCCGACGAACCGGGGGCAACGACAATAAAGCGGGACACTCGAATGCTCCTTTGATGCGAGAAGTATGTTGCTGGTCTCAGGGACCTTTGGACTAATACTAAACCCGCGCGCCCTCTGAGTCCTATTCCTTCGTTCGGACGAGGCCGGGGTCGGTTCTGTGCGGCACGAGGCCGGGGCTGGGGCGGAGGGGTGGATGTGAGCGGTCGTATGGTCGGGTGTGCTCGTGCGCTAGGGTAGGGGGCGTGAACGATGAGGAGAAGACCATGCGCGCGCGAGTGGGTGCGTGGCTTGGCGCTGCCCTCAGTGCGGTGGGGGTGCTCGGCGTGATAGCGCTGGCCGTGACGGATCACCGTCACCGTGCGGTCATGCTGATGGTCGCTGTGCTCGTCGGGATGGGGGCGCTGCGCCTGTGGACGCCGGGGCGCCCGTGGTTTGCGTCGCGCGCGCGTCTCATGGATGTCGCGGTGTACGTGATTCTCGCCGCGATTATTTGGTGGTTCGCGCCGTACGTGTCGACGCTCGCGGTGCGTTAAATCCGCGGAGTGTGGCCCGCGCGAGGGGTGGATGGCCTCGTCGTTGCGCTCTGACGGCCGCGTGATTTGCGCCGCATCTATCCCGTATCCTGGCTACCGCTTCAAGAATGCGTAAAGTTCGGGCATGCTATGCGTGACCCATCATCCCTATTGTCAAGGTGAAACACATGCGCGAGTTCCTGCGTAAATCCGGAATCCTCGTGTGGGTGATCGCTGCGATCATCCTCGCGACCGTCCTCGGATCCGTCCGTATCGGCGATAACCACTTGGTTCCCGTTGAGATTGGCCGTATCTTTGCGACCTTCTCGGCTATTTTCAGCCAGTTCCTGTCCTTCTCGATCCCGCTGATCATTATCGGCCTCGTGACCCCCGCTATCGCTGACCTGGGCCGAGGCGCGGGTAAGTGGCTGGGTATTACGACGGCGATCGCCTACGCGTCGACGCTGTTCTCGGGCTTCCTCACCTACCTGGTGTGTGCGTCGCTCTTTCCGCGCCTCCTCGCCTCGACCCAGCTGGCCGATGTGGCCGAGCCGGGCAGCGCCCTGGAGTCCTACTTCACTATCGAGATGCCTGCGCCGCTGCAGGTGATGACGGCGCTGCTCCTGTCCTTCGTGGTGGGCCTGGGCCTGTCGATGGTGCCGCGCGGCGTGCTGCGTAAGGGATTCATCGAGTTCCGCGCCATCATTACCCGCCTCATCGAGACGATCATTATCCCGCTGCTGCCGCTGCACATCTTCGGCATCTTCCTGAACCTGACCTACACGGGCGAGGCCGCCTCGGTTATTCGTACGCTGCTGCGCGTCGTCGTCGTGGTCCTGGTCCTCGAGGTCGTCATTCTGCTGACCCAGTTCTGCTTCGCGGGCCTTGTTGCGCGTCGTAACCCCTTCAAGGCGCTGGTGACGATGATGCCGGCTTACCTGACGGCTCTGGGTACCTCCTCCTCCGCGGCCACCATCCCGGTGACGCTGCGCCAGACGAAAAAGAACGGCGTGTCCGACGCGGTCGCGTCCTTCACGATTCCGCTGTGTGCGACGATCCACCTGGCTGGCTCGACCTCGAAGATCTTCTCTTTCGCGTTCGCCATCGTCCTGACGCAGGGCCTGACGGTTTCCTCCCTGCAGTGGGTGGGCTTCATCTTCATGCTGGGCATCACGATGGTCGCGGCCCCCGGCGTCCCCGGCGGCGCCATCATGGCGGCCACGGGCCTGCTGAGCTCGATGCTGGGCTTCAACGACGCGCAGGTCGCGCTGATGATCGCCACCTACATTGCGCTGGACTCCTTCGGTACCGCCACAAACGTGACGGGCGATGGCGCGATCGCGCTCATCGTCGACCGTATGGCCCACGGTTCGATTGGCAACGAGGGTGACCCGGAGAACGCTCGCGAGTTGGCGTTTGACGGCATGGCCTACCTGGACCGTGTGTCCGTCGAGGGCGTTGTGAGCCCCGAGGAGCTGGCGGAGTCGGCCGCACGCAATAGCAGCGAACCGGTCGCCTAGTTTGTTGTGATTGTGCTCGCGCGCGCCCGCCGCCTCGGCGGGCGCGCGCTTGTCGTTTCCTCGGTAAATGGGAGTTAGGCCCTAGTGGTGGAGGCGCAGGTCACGTAGAATGGGACACGATAGGCACACCGGGCTTCGCGGCCCGCTCCGTCAACGAAAGATGGCAGAAAAATGAGCACAGTTCGTATCGGTGTCCTCACGTCGGGCGGTGACGCCCAGGGAATGAACGCGGCCGTTCGCGCCGTTGTGCGCACGGCGCTGGCGCGCGGCGCGCAGCCCTACGCGATCTATGAAGGCTGGCAGGGGGCCTGCACGGGCGGCGATTCCATTAAGAAGATGGAATGGTCGGACGTGTCCTCGATCCTCGCTGAGGGCGGCACGGTGATCGGCACGGCCCGCAGCGCGGACTTCCGCACGTACGAGGGCCGGCACCGCGCGGCCGCGAACCTGCTTGAGCACGGCATCGATCACCTCGTGGTGATCGGTGGTGATGGTTCCCTGTCGGGTACGAACGAGTTCCGCGGCGAGTGGGCGCAGCACGTCGCCGAGCTGGCCGCCGAGGGCGTCATCTCGGCCGAGACCGCGGCCGCTCACCCCGCCCTCATCATCGTCGGCCTCGTTGGCTCGATCGACAACGACATGGTGGGCACGGATATGACGATTGGTGCGGACACTGCGCTGCACCGCATCCTGGACGCCATCGACCAGCTGACCAGCACGGCGGCCTCGCACCAGCGCACGTTCGTCGTCGAGGTCATGGGACGCCACTGCGGCTACCTGCCCCTCATGGCGGCTGTCGCGGGTGGCGCCGACTACGTGTTCACGCCCGAGGACCCGGCGGGTCCTGGCTGGCAGGACGACCTGGCTGAGCACCTGCGCCTCGGCCGCGAGGCCGGCCGCCGCGAGTCCATCGTCCTGGTGGCAGAGGGCGCGCACGACCGTGACGGCAACGAGCTGTCCACGCAGCTGATCGCGGACACGATCCAGGAGCGCACCGGTGAGGATGCGCGCGTGACGATCCTCGGCCACGTGCAGCGCGGCGGTACACCGTCGGCGTACGACCGTTGGATGTCGACGCTGCTGGGCTACGCCGCCGTCCAGGAGATCCTCGCCTCCACGGCCGAGGACGAGCCCGTCATCCTGGGCGTGCGCCGCAACCGCATCACGCGCGTCCCCCTCATGAAGGCCGTCCACGACACGCGCGCGGTCAAGGACCTGATCGCGGCCGGCGACTACGCGGCCGCCCAGGCCTCGCGCGGATCGTCCTTCTCCTCGATGGTGGGCATCAACCAGATTCTGTCTACGCCCCCGCAGCTCACCCCCGAGCCGACGGGCGAGTCCCAGCGCGTCGCGATCCTGCACGCGGGCGGCCTGGCCCCCGGCATGAACACGGCGGCCCGCGTGGCCGTGCGCCTGGGTATCGCCCGCGGCTGGACGATGCTCGGCGTCGACGGCTCATGGAGCGGCCTGGCGGATGACCGCGTGCGTGAGCTGAGCTGGTCCGACGTGGAAGGCTGGGCCTTCAAGGGCGGCGCCGAGCTCGGCACGAAGCGCGACATTCCGCCGGTCGAGCAGTTCTACGCGCTGGGACGCGCCATCGAGCGCAACCAGATCGACGCGCTCCTCGTCATTGGCGGCATGAACGCCTACCTGGGTGTTCACGCGATCACCTCGGAGAAGGATCGCTACCCGGCGTTCCAGATCCCGATCCTGCTCATCCCCGCCTCGATCGACAACAACCTGCCCGGCTGCGAGCTCGCGATCGGCACGGACACGGCGATCAACAACGCGACGTGGGCGATCGATCGCATCAAGGAGAGCGCGGCGGCCTCCAAGCGCTGCTTCATCGCCGAGACGATGGGACGCCGCTGCGGCTACCTGACCCTCATGAGCGCCCTGTCCAGCGGCGCGGAGTACATGTACATCAACGAGGAGTCCCCCTCCCTCGAGCAGATCGCCGCGGACGCTGAGCGGATGGTCGCCTCCTTCAAGTCCGGCAGGCGCCTGTTCCTGACCCTCCTCAACGAGTCGGCGTCCCAGTACTACGACCGGGAGTTCCTGGCCGACGTGTTTAACGCCGAGTCCGAGGGGATCTACGACGTGCGCCACCAGGCCCTCGGCCACATGCAGCAGGGCGGCTCGCCCTCGCCGTACGACCGCCTGCTCGCCACGCGCCTCGTGGCGCGCGCCTTCGAGCAGCTGGTGGACCAGTTTGAGCGCGGCGACCGCGGCGCCTACTACATCGGTCAGGTCGGCGCCGCGATGGAGGCGCGTCCGGTGAAGAACATGTTCGACGACCTCGACCTGGTGAATCGTCGTCCCTTCCACCAGTGGTGGCTCGACCTCGTGCCCGTCCAGCGCATCGTGTCGCTGCAGAACCCGGGCATCGAGGCCACGCCCATCCCCATCGACGATCCGGTCGCCTGACCCGACCGAATTCGCGCGGCGTACGAGGCCGTGGCTCCGTGAGCGCTCGCGGGCCACGGCCTCGTCGTTTCAGGAGAGCGAAGCGGGGGTGACCAGGGGCCAAGTCCCCGCTAAACTAAAGTGCGAACCTATCTCTACTGTCAGGAGACCCCATGAGTGATATCCCCGTGATCGACCCGACGATGACCCCCGCGTGGGACACGCTCGACCAGCTGGCCGACAACTTTGAACCCGATCTGCGCAAGCTTTTCGCGGATGACCCCAACCGCACCCAGACCTTCACCTTCGACGCGGCCGACCTGCACGTCGACCTGTCGAAGAACCTCGTGTGTCCCACGCTGGTGGGCCACCTCCTCGCCCTCGCCGAGCAGACGGGCGTCCTGGAGCTGCGCGACCGCATGTTCGCGGGTGAGCACATCAACGTCACCGAGGACCGCGCCGTCCTGCACACCGCGCTGCGCCGCCCCGCGACCGACTCCCTGACGGTTGACGGCCAGGACGTGATCGCCGACGTGCACGAGGTGCTGGAGAAGGTCTACGCCTTCGCCCGCCGCGTCCGCTCCGGCGAGTGGGTGGGCATCACCGGCAAGCCCGTCAAGACCGTCGTCAACGTCGGCATCGGCGGCTCCGACCTGGGCCCCGTCATGGCGTACGAGGCCCTCAGGCCCTACGTGCAGGAGGGCCTGGAGTGCCGCTTCATCTCCAACATTGACCCCACCGACGCGGGTGAGACCACGAAGGACCTGGACCCCGAGACGACCCTCGTGATCGTGGCCTCCAAGACCTTCACGACGCTCGAGACCATCACGAACGCCAAGGTCGTGCGCGCCTGGCTGCTGGACGGTCTGCGTGAGCGCGGCATCGTCACCGACGAGGCCTCCGAGAAGGAGGCGATCGCCAAGCACTTCGTCGCCGTGTCCACCGCCCTGGACAAGGTCGCCGAGTTCGGCATCGACCCCGCCAACGCCTTCGGCTTCTGGAGCTGGGTGGGCGGCCGCTACTCCGTGGATTCCGCCGTCGGCACCTCCCTGGCCGTCGCGATCGGCCCCGAGGGCTTCGCCGACTTCCTCGCCGGCTTTAACGCGATGGACCGTCACTTCGCCGAGACCGCGCCCGAGAAGAACGTGCCCCTCCTCATGGGCCTGCTCAACGTGTGGTACTCGAACTTCCTGGGGGCCGACACGCACGCCGTCCTGCCCTACTCCCAGTACCTGCACCGCTTCCCCGCGTACCTGCAGCAGCTGACCATGGAGTCCAACGGCAAGTCCGTGCGCCGCGACGGCAGCCCCGTCACCTACGAGACCGGCGAGGTCTTCTGGGGCGAGCCCGGCACCAACGGCCAGCATGCCTTCTACCAGCTGATCCACCAGGGCACCCGCATGGTCCCCGCCGACTTCATCGCGTTTGCGAACCCGACGTGGGCGCTGGGCGACGGCGACGCCGACATGCACGAGCTGTTCCTGTCGAACTTCTTCGCGCAGACCAAGGCCCTGGCTTTCGGTAAGACCAGCGAGGAGGTGCGCGCCGAGGGCACGCCCGAGGCCATCGTCTCCGCCCGCGTGTTCACCGGCAACCGTCCCACGACGTCGATCATGGCCCCCGCCCTGAGCCCGTCGGTCCTGGGTCAGCTGATCGCCCTGTACGAGCACATCACCTTCGTGGAGGGTGCCGTGTGGGGTATCGACTCCTTCGACCAGTGGGGCGTTGAGCTGGGCAAGGTCCTGGCCAAGCAGATCCTTCCCGCCATCGAGGGCTCGTCCGAGGCCTTGGACGCGCAGGATCAGTCCACCCGCGCTCTCATCGAGTACTACCGCGCGAACCGCACGAAGTAGTCTCATCTGAGCTGAGCTCGGGGGCCGCGCCGGCTGGCGTGGCCCCCGACGTGTATCTGGGGGAGGCGGTGGGAGCGCGAAGCTCCCGCCGCCTCGCTGTTTGTGGGGGAGGCGTGGTGAGACGGTGGGAGCATGACATTCCCGCCGCCGCGCTGTCCGTCGGTTGGCTTCGGTGAGGCGGGCTCGCCGCGGTTAGTGCTCGATGTGCTCGTGGCGTGCGTGCTCGGGGCATTCGAGCTGGAACGTGGAGTGGGCAATGGGGAAGTGGTGGCACGCGCATTCGCCGAGCTCGTGGACGATGCGGTCGCGCGAAGGCCCGTCGGCCTCGTGCATGACGGTCACGTGCGCCGTGACGGTCACCAGGTGTGAGGACACGGCGGCCACGTGCAGGTCGTGCACGTCGAGGACGCCGTCGACGCCCATCATGTGCGAGCGCAGCTTGGTGACATCGACGCTGGCGGGGGTCTGTTCCATGAGGATCGCGAGGGAGCGCTTCAGGAGAGAAAGCGCGCGTGGAGCCATGAGGACCGCGATGAGCAGCGACGCGATCGCGTCCGCGCGCGCCCACCCGAATGCCCACTCTGCGCCTGCCGCCAGGATCACCGCGAAGGATCCGAGCGCGTCGTTCGCGACCTCCAGGAACGCGGCCTTCATGTTGAGGTTCGCGTCGCGCCCGCCCGCCAGGATCGCCAGAGAGACGACGTTCGCGAGCAGGCCGATGACGCCGACGAGAAGCATCGGGCCGGCCTCGACGGGCGGGGGAGAGACAAGGCGCCAGGCTGCCTCCCACGCGACCATCACGCTGATAATGAGGAGCATGCCGGCTTGCAGTGCGGCGGCCAGGACCTCGGAACGCGCCCACCCCCACGTGTGCTTCTCGTCGCGCGGAAGGCGCGTCAGGCGAGCCGCGATGAGGGCGACGACCAAGCCGGACGCGTCGACAACCATGTGTCCCGCGTCCGCCGCCAGCGACAAGGACCCAGACCAGAAGGCGCCGAGCAGCTCCGCGATGACGACGGCCCCCGTCACCGCAAGCGCCCACCCCAAGCGCTTGGCCGAGGCCCCCGCGTGGGAGTGATCGTGGCCGTGGCCGCCATGCCCGCCGCCCGCGAAGTGCGCGTGCTCGTGGGAGTGAGCCACGGCCTCGTCAATATGGGACGAGGCAGGGGCTGATTCCCGGGATGGTGGGTGCTCGTGTGGGGCAGTCGGGTTGCTGTCGGACATACGCCCTACTTTACGGCGGGGTGGTATGAGTGCGGGAGAGCCTAGCATGCCGTGTATGTCGCAGATCACTGTTCGGCTGTCTTGTCTTGGGACTGGGTGCCCGGGTCGAACTGTGACCGACGACGTATCCTAGGATGCAGAGCGCGGGGAACACCGCGACTGAAGGGCACACGCCCACAGGAACTGTAAAGGAGCGCCAATCATGGCAGAACCTCGTATCGTCACCGTCACTGGCGCAGCCGGCAACATCGGCTACGCCCTCCTGTTCCGCATTGCTTCCGGCCAGCTGTTCGGCCCGGACGTGCCCGTCAAGCTGAACCTGCTGGAGATCCCCCAGGCCGTCAAGGCCGCCGAGGGCACCGCCATGGAGCTCGACGACTGCGCGTTCCCGACCCTGGCCGGCGTCGAAATCTTCGACGATGTCAACCGCGCATTCCAGGGCACCAACGTCGCATACCTGGTGGGCGCTATGCCGCGCCGCAAGGGCATGGAGCGCGCCGACCTGCTCGAAGCCAACGCGGGCATCTTCGGCCCCCAGGGCAAGGCCATCAACGACGGCGCCGCCGATGACGTGCGCGTCCTCGTCGTGGGCAACCCCGCGAATACCAACGCCACCATCGCCCAGAACGCTGCGCCGGACGTCCCCGCGTCGCGCTTCACCGCGATGATGCGCCTCGACCACAACCGTGCGATCGCGCAGCTCGCCCACAAGACCGGCGCCGCGAACGCCGACATCAAGGACGTCGTCGTGTGGGGTAACCACTCGGCCGACCAGTACCCGGACGTCTCCTTCGCGAAGGTTGCCGGCAAGCCCGCGACCGAGCTCGTGGACGAAGAGTGGCTGTCCAGCTACTACCGTCCCACCGTCGCCAAGCGTGGTGCGGCCATCATCGAGGCGCGCGGCGCCTCCTCGGCCGCCTCCGCCGCGAACGCTGCGATCGACCACATGTACTCCTGGATCCACGGCACCCCCGAGGGCGAGTGGGTCACCGCCGGTGTCATGTCCGACGGCACGCACTACGGCGTCCCCGCCGGCCTGAACTTCGGCTTCCCCGTCACCTCCGACGGTGGCGAGTGGCAGGTCGTCGACGGCCTCGAGATCTCCGACGCGACCCGCGCCGGAATCGACCACAACATCAAGGCCCTGCAGGAAGAGTACGACGCCGTCAAGGCGCTCGGCTTCATCAAGTGAGGCTACCGCCCTCGTGGCGGTTGGTGGGAAGGGCGCGCGCCCGGCTGATTGGCCGGGCGCGCGCCCGCGTGTATGGGGGGTTCGTCTGTGAGCGTGCGCGCCGTGGTGCTCCGGCGGCGCGCGGCAGACCCACATCATGGAGCAATTCACTAGGTGTGGCAGCAGTGCACTAGATAGCGAGGCGTTGCACTGCTTATTACCTAGTGCAATGCTTCGCTAAGTGGTGCAATGCTACTGAGCAACAAGCCTGCATGCGGCAAGATCTGCTCGATGGCTGCCCCAACAGGATTCCAGCCGAGCCATGCCGGGCAGCCCTGCACCAGTTAGGGAGCATTACACCAGTTAGGGAGCATTGCACTAGCTCCGAGCTGGTGTAATACCCCGCTAAGTGGTGTTACACCACTTAGGAACAAGTGTGATTGCGGTCGGATGCCTGCCGTGCATCGGTGAGTGGCATCGTGAGTGGCCTCGTGCCGGTGTGCGGCGCCTGCCCTAGTCGTGGTGTCTGCGCTCCGGTGGTGTGCTTCCGCGATCGTGTTTGTTGCGATGAGATCGTGCACCTCATCAGTGACGATACACCCGCTCTGATCGGGTGTAATGCCCACTGATCGGGTGTAATGCTCCATAACGGGTGCAGCTCCACAAAAGTCGCATGCAATTCCCCCACCAGTATTTCAGATTTTGAAACCGAAACGTTGAAATCATGCGGTTTCTGAGGCGTCGTGGACCAGTGTCTGTAGGGAATTGCATGCGAGATTGTTGGGTAAGTACTTAAGGATGAGAAGCCTAGCGTGTCGTGGGGCTAGCCGGGGCGCCGCCGTCTAGTGGTTCCTTGAGCCAGTCGTAGGCGACGCGCTGCGTGCCGTTGGCAACGGTGATTGTGCCGCACTTGCGGAATCCAAACGATTCAAGTGCGCGCCGCATCGGCGCATTGTCCTCGTGTGTGTCGCAGCGCAGATAGTCCGCGTGCTCGGCCGCAAAGCTGAAAATCGCCCGAGCAATGCCTCGTCCGCGCACCGCAGCGACTCGGTGAATCACGTGGTACTCGGCATCAGAACGCCAGACGCCATCGATCTGGGCGTAGGTTTCGTCTGGCCCAGGAACAAAAGAAAAGATGGCTACAGGCCCCTCGTCGTCAGCCACGATGTAGGCATGCCCTTGTTCGAGGTCTGCCCGGACGATGTCCATGCTCGGATAACCGTCGGGCCACTGGGTGGTGTTCCCGTTCGCCCGCATGAACGCCCGGGCATGGTTATACGCGCCCGCAATGAACTCGAGGTTGTCAGGGGACGCAATTCGAATCTGCATGCCTAATTGTATAACTGTGGAGCGACTATAACAAATAGAATGCTATTGTATACATCTGACGTGAAGATGGAAGTTTCGTTAGCTCATTCGGTGTATGGTATTGCCTACCTGTGTTTAGTATGTTTGCTAGTGGCGAATGCTATTCGTGTAACGCGTCAGCAGCTAAGTATCTGTGTGAAGATTGAAATAATGGCTAGAGTTCTGGGGTGAGTGAGAGTGGGTGGGGTTCCCTGGTGTCAATATGCTAAGGGTTTCTACTCTTCAATATCATCATATTGATCCTTGATGTTTCCTCCGGTCCGCCATTCGAAGTCGGGTTGATTAGGTTCGGTTCGTTCAGTGAAATGGATTGGTTCAGGGTTGTTTATGTCAAGCGTGTAATCTAGGATGTTGACCTTGTCTAGATTGTTCTTTCTTGAAATTCTATTTTGCCTAAAGTCGATGAGTGTGTCAATGCTAAGTTCTGTTGCTTTTGTGACTGTGACAGGGATGGTCTTTGGTGGAGATATAAGAGTGTTCTGATGAAGTAGTATGTGCTTGTGTTGTTTCGAGGGTGCTCTGGTGGGAGTGAATGAGTTTTCTGCATCTTCGAATTTAATTTCAATGAAATTATTGATGATGCATTCATTGATGCGAATTTGAGATTCTGGATTTTCTGAGCTGATCTCAATGTCTGAGAACTTGCACTTTGTGATGGTTAGATCCTGTGGTGTACTGTATGTGGGATCTGTTTCGGCGTGTGCGTAAATATAGAGTTTCGGTTGCGGAAGATAAGTGCTTCTCTTTCGCGTTGCGCTGTTATCTTTCGTGAAAAATAAGCATTCATTGAAGCGTATTGCTGGATAGGGTGTATTTTGCTTGAAGTTACTAAGGTCTATAGAAAGTGCGCGTCTATTGATCTTGATTATGGAGTTGTTAAATGATATGGAGGGTGCGTAGGTGGGCAAGTCGTCTATGCTTATTATGCAGGCTGAATATCTGCCGGAAACACTTAGGTAGCTGTAAAATTGAGCTGTCTCCCAATAGATTTGTAGTAAAGTTGAGTCGGATATGTTAAATGGCTTCAAAAACTTTGTGGAGTTGAAGATTAATGGTGTGCTAGTGTTGATATTTGAAATATTGATTGGTGTTATCATTGTAATTTCGCTCAAATTTATAACATATTGCGACCAGTCGGCATGATTGTCTGAGCGATCTTGCATATTTATGCGAATTATGATGGTGTTGATTATAGTTCTCTGAAGTTCAGCATGTTCCTCGTGATTGCCTTCCTCTGTTTTGTTCAATCCCTCGTGCCGAAGTTGAAGGCACAGTGTGTCGATGATGTGGCGCTGTAGCTGTTGTTTTTCAGTGTCGTTGAGAAGGGAGCTATGGGCTGCAGAATCTGCCAGTTCTGCGAGTAGAGCAACTGCGCTGAGTCGTAGACCAGGATTCTTCGATCCGAGGAGCTGGTAAATCTGTTCGCGGCGCTTCCAATATTCGTTGCGTTCGATTGTCGCCTGTTCTTGCTTCTCTTTGACCACGTTATCGTGGCTTCTCTGCTGCCAGGCTGAGAATGCGAGGCCTGCGCCAGTAATCGTCATGCAGAGTTTCATCGCTTTGGATGACGGCCAATGAGGTTGGCCTCCCCAGATGATCGCGAAGATGAGACTCGGGCCAAATAGGATGGCTGCTACGAGCAGTGGAGTCCACCAGTGCATCAGCCAGTCGGGCATGGGAGTGAGACCTCTTCTCTTGCGCTGTTTCGTAGACGCGCTGCTGGTGTCCTTGTGGTCATCGTCGGCGGGGACCATGATGGCTCCTTTGCTCTGGTTCACTGCTTTGCATCGTAGCAGCCTGTCCAGGGGGAACGGTTCTGCTCTGCTAGTCAAACCAGCTTTGGTGTCAAGTGGATGCTCATGCAGGTTCCTGGTCTTGCCGTTCTGTAGCGTGGAGTGCGACATTAGGGCCCAAAAGGTGGTGCCTTTGGCCCGTTAACTGGAGAGTTAACCCGCTTGGTGGCAGTACTGGCGGCGCGCCCAGGCCGCCACCTACGGGGTTAACGTGCGTATTGAGGGGTTCAAGCCGCCACCCATCGGGCTGAGAAGTCCATACTGAGCCGATGTGCGTGGGCTACAAGCGTGAAACATGCGTGAAACCGTGGCGCTGCCCGCTCAGGCGACCACCCTGCCCGCAATGACGCAACCTCGCCCCGCTGCGAAACCTCCCCGCCCCGCAACCCCGTGGCGTCCCCCGCAAACCCTGCCCCGGCCTCGTTCGTGGGTATGAACCTGGCTAGACTGGCTCCCATGACTGAAAACGCGCAGCTTGTTGTGACCCTGTCCTGCCCGGACCGCCCCGGCATCGTGCATGCCGTGACCGGCGTGATCGGTGAGTCCGGCGGCAACGTTATCCAGTCCCAGCAGTTCGGCGATCCCGACACGGGCACATTCTTCATGCGCGTCGAGGTCGACTCGCCGCGGGGCCGCGCGCCCATCGACGAGGGTCTGGCCGCCGTCGCCGAAGAATTTAACGCCACCTACCGCGTCGACGACCTGGGCCGCAAGCTGCGCACCATCATTATGGTGTCGCGCGAGGGGCACTGCCTGACCGACCTCCTGTACCGCCAGCAAACCCAGGGCCTGCCCATCGACGTCATCGCGGTCGTCGGCAATCACCCGGACCTGGCACCCGTCGCCCAGTTCTACGGCGTCCCCTTCCTGAACATCCCCGTCACGAAGGACACGAAGGCCCAGGCGGAGCGCCAGCTCCTCGACCTGATCGCTTCCGAAAAGGTGGAGCTCGTCGTCCTGGCCCGCTACATGCAGATCCTCTCCGGCGAGGTGTGCCGCGCCATGCAGGGCCGCGTCATCAACATTCACCACTCGTTCCTGCCGTCCTTTAAGGGCGCGCGCCCCTACGCGCAGGCTCACGATCGCGGCGTCAAGCTCATCGGTGCGACCGCCCATTACGTGACCGCCGACCTGGACGAGGGTCCGATCATCGAGCAGGACGTCACCCGCGTCTCTCACGCCGATTCGACGCCGGACATGGTGGCCCTCGGACAGGACGTGGAGCGCCGCGTCCTCGCCCAGGCCGTCCGCTTCCACGCGGAGCGCCGCGTCCTCATGAACGGCAACCGAACGGTCGTCTTCTCCCGCTGAGTCCCTCTCGTGCGCGCAGCAACGAGGCAGGGGCTCGGCAGGTGCGCGGGCTGAGCCTGACCGCCCGCCTGTCGCCTGGATCGCGTGACACCCCGCTGGCGTGTCGCACCCTGTAACAAGACAACATGCGGCCATCTGGTCATATTTGCGCGCCAAAACGGCCTCGCGTGGACTCTCTTGTCACTTGGTGGGGAACGCTCAGACGTGATCTTTCGGTCATTTAGCGGGTAAGTGTCGCATTGACCGCCTGATAAATGGCACACTTATTACGTGGACGAAACGACTCAGCATCGCACCCCCATCACCGGCTACGTGCCCGGGGGTTTTGACATGTTCCATCAGGGACACCTCAACATCCTGCGCGCCGCGCGTGAGCGCTGCGATCGCCTTGTCGTCGGCGTGACCTCGGACGAGGCCCTCATCCGCATGAAGGGCCGCGCCCCCGTCATCCCGCTCAAGGAGCGTTGCGACCTCGTGTCGTCGCTGCGTTTCGTGGACGCGGTTGTCGTTGACCTGGACCAGGACAAGCGCCTCGCTTGGCGCCTCCAGCCTTTCGACGTCCTCTTCAAGGGTGACGACTGGAAGGGCACCCCGAAGGGCGCTCAGCTTGAGGCCGAAATGGCCGAGGTGGGCGCGCGCGTCGTCTACCTGCCGTACACGCCGTCGACGTCGTCGACGAAGCTGCGCCGCTTCATCGCGCCCGAGGACTTCTCTGACGAGGCCCCGGTGCAGGATGCGGATAAGGCGCCGGAAGGAGAGCAGCAGTGAGTCTGCCCGTCGTGCTTGAGCCGGGTTCCTCCTGGGGGACTCGATTTAGTGCGTATCGAAGCGCGCTCGCCGCCGCCCAGAAGCCGGGCGCGGGCGTTCCCGCGTACATGCGCTGGGTCAACCGCGGTGCGGCGCGGGTCGTGGCCGCCGCGTGCGCGGCTTTCGGCTGGACCCCGAACTTCGTCAGTTTCATCTCCGTGTGCTTCTCGACGGTGGGCCTTATCGTTCTCGTCGCGCTTGAGCCCGCGTGGTGGACGGGCCTCATCGTGGGTACGGCCCTCGCGGTCGGCTTCATGTTCGACTCCGCGGACGGCCAGGTCTCGCGCGTCACGGGTGCGTCCTCGAAGACGGGGGAGTGGGTGGATCACGTCGCCGACGCGTTCCGTTCCCCGGCGATCCACTTCTGCACCGCCGCCGCGGTCATGATCTACCGTCCCGAGTCGTGGTGGCTGGCCGTCGTCGCACTCGTCTACGGCTGGGTGACGTCGGGTCAGTTCATGAGCCAGATCCTCGCCGAGCAGTTTGTGCGCGCGGCGGGCCGCAAGCAGACGCGCGGCGGGAACCTGCGTTCCTTCGTGCTGCTGCCCACCGACCCGGGTGTGCTGTGCTGGTCCTTCGCGGCGTGGGGCTTCGGCGTGCCTTTCATGGTGCTCTACACGTTCCTCGCCGTCATCGCGGTCGCGCACTCCTCGATCTCGTTGCGTCGTCGTTTCCGCGACCTGCGTGCCCTGGACGCGGCCGCCAAGCAGGAGGCCAAGCAGAACGCCCAACAGGCCGCCAAGCAGGGGGAGTCCCGTGCCTGAGCTGTCCGTCCTGCTACCCGCGCGCAACGCCGCGGGTACGATCACGCGCGCCGTGGCCTCGACCCTGGCTGCTATGCCCCGCGACGCGGAGCTGGTCGTCGGCAATGACTCGTCGTCGGATTCGACGGTCTGCGAGGCCATCCGCGGCGCGTCGCGCAGGGGAGTGGTCGATCCGCGCCTGCGCATCGAGGACATCACGCCGGGCGAGGGGGGCGTGTCCCGCGTCCTCACCCAGCTCATGGACCGCACCGACTCCCGCCTCGTCGGCCGCATGGACGCCGACGACGTGTCCCTCAAGGGCCGCTTCAAGCGCACGACGGCCGCCATCGAGCGCGGTGACGACATGGTCTTCACGCAGATGATCGAGCTGCGCGGCTCCCGCCCGGTTCCGCGCATGCCCTACGAGATCACGCCCGAGGACATGGGCTGGCACCTGCTGCTCACCAACCCCGTGTGCCACCCGACCATGCTGGCCACCCGCGAGATCATGGACCGCGTGGGCGGCTACCGCTCGGTTCCCGCCGAGGACTACGACCTGTGGATGCGCGTCGCGTCTGCGGGCGGTCGCATCCGCCGCATTGCGCCCTGGGGTCTGCTCTACCGCATCCACCCAGGCCAGGTCACGGGAAACGCCTCGTGGCGCTCGGATTCGTGGAAGAACCCCGAGCAGGCGCAGGCCTTCGCCGACCTGTCGCGGTCTCTGACGGGCCAGGAGCTGCCGCGCCTGGTCTCGCTCGTTTCGCTTCCTCGCGAACAGGCCGAGCGTGAGCTCGACCGATTCGTGCAGGTCTACACTCAGGGGGTCGCGTCTCGACCCGCACAGTCCCGCCGCGCTCTGGAGCGCAGGCTGAATGCGCGCGCCGCGTGGGTGCGCTCTCACCTCCAAGGAGAACAGTCATGATCCTTACCCCTCCGCCTACGGGCGGCCAGCAGATCCTCCGTCACGCCCTGGCGCGCCGCTGGAGGTCGATTGCTGCGGGGACCGCGGCTGGTTTGGTTCTCGGCGTCGCCGCTGCCTTCGGCATTCCCTCAACGCACACGGCGACGGTGTCGATGACCGTTACCTCTCCGACCATCACTCCTGCCCCCGCCGTGCGCGCCTCCCTGTCGAATACGACGGACATGGTCACCGAGCAGGGCATCGCGAAGTCTGCGACGGTCCTGGATGCGGCGGCTGAGAAGCTCGGCGGCGGCGTGACCGCTTCCGAGCTGCGCTCCAACATGGACGTGTCGGGCGACACGAATGGCACGATCGTGAAGATCGAGTATTCGGCACCGACCCGCGCCGAGGCCGTCGCGGCCGCGGACGCGATCGCCGAGTTCTACCTGCAGCAGCGCACAGCCCTCGTCGAGCAGCGCGCCGACGAGATGGCCGCCGCCGCGAACGAGGACATCGCCGCCCTGGAGGCCGAGCTGGGGACCCTGCAGCCCACCGTCGACGAGGACGGCAAGGTGACGGAGGACCCGCGCGCCGACGAGGTGACGAAGGAGATCAACAAGCTCAAGGAGCAGGTCGCCCAGCTGGAGCCGTACCACGCCAGCGCCGGCCTCGTGATTACGAGCGCTGACGCCTCGAGCGACACGGTGGAGCCCTCCAAGGCTCGCCTCATCCTGATTTTCACCGTCGTCGGCGTCTTCGCCGGCCTCGTGCTGGTGCTCCTGCGCGAGACGCGCGCCCGCTCGCTGGCCTCGCCCACGCAGCTGGCCGACCTGACGGCTCTGCCCGTGTGGAGCGCCGAGGAGGGCACGCCTGAGCCGTGGCTCGCCCCCACCCGCATGCTTGCGATGGCGATCGACCGTGACCACTGGGTCGACCTGATCGTCGACGCGTCTGACCCGCAGGCGCGTGACCTGCACCGCGTCCTGTCCGCCTCGCTGGCCGAGACCCGCGTGCCCGCGCCGCGCCTCATCGACATTAAGCAGCCGCTGGCCTCTCTGCTGGACGAGGTCCGCCCCTCTCGCCACGTGCTCGTCGCCGTGCGCAAGGGTCATGACCTCAAGGATCTGCACGCCCTCCTCGACGAGCTGGCCATCATCAACCGCGAGGTGAACGGCATGATCTACCTGGGTGACCAGGTGGTCGCGTCCACCGGCTCCGCTCCCGCGGCTCCCGCTCGCCCGGCCGAGGTCATCGTCCCCGTGGACCAGGCTGTGACTGAGACCGTCAACCGGGCTCCGGCTCGGGAAGCCGCCGACTCCGAGAAGGCATCCGCCGCGTCCGCTCCGACTAAGGAAACGGAAGACACCGCCGAGTCCAAGAAGTCGAGCAACAAGGGCAAGACCTCCTCGAAGAAGGGGACAAAGTGAGCGCCGAGGAGACCACCGTGGCCGACGCAAAGGCGGCCTCCATCTGGCATGTCGACCGCACGGCGCGCGTCTCCCAGCTGATTTCGGGCGACCCGTCGGATCCTCGAGCGCTCGTGCTCGTGCGCGATAACGGCCGCAACTCCGCGTTTGTGGAGATTGACGGCACGGACCATCCGGAGACCGATCCGCGTGTGCTCGAGGTCGAAGCGGCTCCCGCTCGCGGCTGGGAAGAGGGCGCGGGTGCGGACGTGGATGCGACCGTCGTTATGTGCACGGTCGGCTCGTGCGACATGCTCGAGGACGCGGTGCGCGCCATCCTCGCGCAGGATCATCAGCGTTTCACGCTGGTTGTTGTCGATAATGCGCCGGAGACGGGCCTGACTCGCGAGAAGCTCGCGGGCATCGAGGACACGCGCCTGACCATCGCGTCGGCGTCGCGTCCCGGCCTGTCGCGCGCCCGCAACCGCGGCGTGCTCGCGGCTCGCGGCGAGGTCATTGTGTTCACGGATGATGACGCGATCGTCGACCCGCATTGGCTGACCGCCATGATCGACCCGTTTACGGCCTCGCCGTACGTGGCCGCGACGACGGGCATTGCCCTGCCCCTGGAGCAGCGTTACGCGCCCCAGCGGTGGTTTGAGTCGCGCGGCGGCTTCCCCAAGGACATGTCCCCGCGCGTGTGGTGCGTCGGCGATATTCCCGAGGGCCTGGAGGTCCTGGGCGAGAAGGGCGACGGTGGTCCGCTGTTCCCGATCACGACCGCCCGCGTGGGAGCTGGCGTGTGCATGGCGATGCGCCGCGACGTCCTCATGGAGGTCGGCCCCTTCGACCCGGCTCTGGGCGCTGGCACCTCGACGCGCGGCGGCGAGGACCTCGACATGTTCGCGCGCATCCTGGCCACGGGCGACGTCATCGTCCATACGCCCGACGCGCTCGTGCACCATCGCCACCGCGTCGACGAGGCCGGCCTGGATAAGCAGATCCGAGGCAACGGCTCCGGTATGGCTGCTCTCCTGACGAAGGCGATCATCGCGAAGCCTTCCGTGCTCGGCACCCTGGCGACCCGCGTACCCGGCATTCTCAACCGCATTAAGCCCGGAGGAGCCCGCGTCGCCGGCACCGACGAGGACGTGCCCCGCTCGCTCACCGCCTCCGAAATTAAGGGCTTCCTCGAGGGACCCTTCCTGTACCTGTCCTCGCGCAACCGCAACAAGCTCGTCGCCCCGCGTCAAGCCCAGCAGGCAAGCGCGCAGGGCGGCGCAACCCCGTCGAACAGCGCTGAGGAGGCCCAGGCCTCGTCCGCGACCGAGACGACCGGCGAAGGGAACGGACACGCGTGAGCCCGCGTCGAGGACTCTGGGCCAAACCCGCCCCCGCCCGCATCGGGCCGCTGAGAGAGGACGCGCAGGACCTACCTGCGTGGCCCTTCGTCGTGGCCTATTCGGCGTATTTCCTGTGGTGGGTGCTCGGCTCCGGTGACCTGATGTGGCCGCTGTTCGCGACCGTCATGCTCGTGTTCATGATCGGTCGTCACGGCCTGCGCTTCCCGCCCGGAACCATCCTGTGGGTGTTTTTCCTGGCGTGGGTGCTCGCCTCGATGACGATGCTGGACACGGGCGGGCGCGTCATCGGCGCGTTCTACCGTTTCTTGCTGGAGCTGTCGCCCGGTGTCTTCGCGGTATACGCGTTCAACGCGCGCAAGTCCCTGAGCGTGCGCACGATCGTCGGCACGATGTGGGGCTTCCTGGCCTCGACCACCATTGGCGGCTTCATCGCCATGGCGGCTCCGACGCTGCGCTTCAAGACGCTCATGTACTACCTGGTGCCGCGTGCCTTGCACTCCAACGACTTCGTCAAGGAGTTCACGAAGCGCGCGACCACCCAGTGGAACCCGTCGTCGTGGATCCTGTCCGACCCGCGCCCGTCGGCGCCCTTCATCTATTCCAATACCTACGGCAACGTCTATTCGCTGATCTTCCCGCTCGCGCTCATTTTCGCCTACGTGCTGTGGCGTGAGCGCAACAAGTGGCGTTTCATCGTGGCCGCCGTGTGTGCCCTGTCGATCATCCCGGCCGCGGCGACGCTCAACCGCGGCATGTACATCGGTCTCATTGTCATCGTCGTGTGGGTGGGTTTCCAGCGCCTGCGCGCGGGTGCCTGGCGGACCGTCCTGGGCATTATCGCGGCGATCGGCGTGGGCGTGGGCGCGTGGCTGGCGACCCCGGCCTCGCAGTCGCTCCTCGAGCGCGTCGCGGCCTCCTCCTCGACGGAGGACCGCGCCTCCAACTACCTGGAGACCCTGTACGAGCTCCAGCAGTCCCCGCTCCTGGGTTTCGGTGCCCCGCGCCCGTCGGCCTCGCCCTGGCTGCCCTCCCTGGGCACGCAGGGACAGTTCTGGACGGTTATCTTCTCCTACGGCCTGGTCGGCCTGGCCCTGTTCCTCGCCTTCTTCGGGCGCATGGTCCCGCGCATCTGGCGCGCCACGGACGTGTACGGCTCAATCCTGGGCGGCATCATCCTGGCGACGCTGGTCGAGCAGTTCTACTACGGCATGAACACGGGTCTCATGATCTCCGTCGTGGCGGTCGCGCTCCTGTCGCGTCACCTGGAGGAGGAAAACGACCCGATCAAGCGCGCCCAGGCCGAACGCGAGGGCGTCGTGAGCACCGGCGGCGTCGCGGGAACCGTCCGCGCCGAGCGCGCCGTGCGCATGGGGCAATGGACAAGCCCCGCCGCGAACGACGGGGCTTTTGCCACTGCGATGCTTGAGCGACTCAACAAGTCGGATCGTCGGGGAACGAGAAGCCGGACAGCTTCCACGCGCCGCCGTCGTTCACAAACTCAAAATAGGTGAGGGCGCGGGTCATGGTCGTGTCGTCCGTCAGCGTAGTGCCCGCGTCGTTGAGGACGCGAACGTTAGAGGAGTCGACGCACGCCGAGACCGTAATGTTTCCCGCCCCGTCATCGCTGATGATGTGGACGTCCTCAAGGGTGGGCGTTCCCGTGGCGTGGGTGCCGTCCCTGGTCCACTCGAGGGCCTGCGCGTCGAACTCCTCCAGCGCGGAAGCGGTGAGCACGGAGGAGAGGTCGGTGGCGCGCGCCTGCGCGGGATCCGCGTACGCGTCCCACAGGGTGTTCATGACGAAGCTGGCCTGTCCGGCGGCCTCAGAATCCGTGGCCAGCGAGCCGGACACGTTGGCCGGGCCGCCCGACTGCGGGGCGATGGTCTTGGGAACGGACTGCGGAATGTCGGACTGTGCCCCGTCGTCGGGGCTTTGCGCGCCGGAGGCAGCGGAGGCCGCCGCGTCGGTGTCGGACGAATCCGTCAGGCGCACAAAGCCGACGATGACGAGCGCGATGATCAGCGCGATGGCGGCTGCCAGCAGAATCTTCTTGCGCGCAGGGGAGAGCGAGTTGATGAAGTCCATGTCTATCCCATCGGTAGGTTATAGAGAAAGGCTACCGCGTGGTAGCGGGAAGGTTAATCATGAGTGAGGCAAATCAAGCCAGGCGTTCCCTCGCGCGCGGGGGCATCGTCGGCTTCGTCGGAGCGGCCGCCTCGGCGGTCCTCGGCTTCGCATTCACGATCATCCTCTCGCGCATGCTCGGTGCGCAGGGTGCGGGCATCGTCACCCAGGCGACAGGCGTCTTCGCGATCGTCATGGCTCTGGCTAAGGTGGGCCTCGACTCCACCGCAATCTACCTGATGCCTCGCCTCTCCCTGGACGCGCCCGAGGAGATCCGCGCGACCCTGTCCTTCATGGCCTCCATGACGGTGGGTGTGTCCACCGTGTGCGTCCTCATTCTCGAGGCCGTGGCTCCCTTGATCTGGAACGCTGACGTCGCCGCATCCACCCGAGCGGTGCTCTGGTTCGTGCCGATCGGCGCCCTCACCCTGGTTGCCTCCGCCGCCCTGCGGGCGCTCGGCAACATGCGCGAGTACGTCCTCGTCCAAAACCTGCTCCTGCCCGGCCTGCGCCCGCTCCTCGTCGCGCTCGCGGCTGCGTTCACTGGGTCCCTGGCCTTCGTGTCGGTCGCGTGGGCGCTGCCCTTCGTCGTCGTCCTGGTGGCCTCGTGGTGGCTCCTGCTGCGCCACATGCCCTCGGCCGCGGACTCCGTGGGGCGCTGGCCGAGTGCGCGCCGCCGCCGCCAGGTCATCTCCTTTGCTCTGCCTCGAACCCTCACCGCCGGCCTCGAGCAGGCGCTGCAATGGCTGGACGTCCTCCTCGTCGGCCTCCTCGCGGGGGACGCGGCCTCGGGTATCTACGGCGGCGCGATCCGCTTCATCCAGGCAGGTATGGTCGTCGACACGGCCCTGCGCGTCGTCGTCTCCCCGCAGTTCTCTAAGCTCCTCCACCAGGGCAAGACCAAGGAACTGCGCGACCTGTACAGCACCGCCTCGATCTGGCTCGTCCTGTTCGCCGCCCCCATCTACGCGCTCATGGCGATCTACGCGCCCGCGCTCATGCGCATCCTCGGCGACGGCTTCGCCCCCGGTGCGAACGTCCTCGTCGTGCTGTGCATCGGCTCCATCGTCACTTTCATGGCGGGAAATATTCACTCACTGCTCATCATGAGCGGCCGCTCGGGGTGGGCGGCAATCAACAAGGTCGTGGTCCTCACGCTCAACGTTGTGGGTAACATCATCTTTATTCCTCGTGGAGGAATGGTGGCTGCGGCCATCGTGTGGGCCGTGTGCATGGTGCTTGACGCGGCCATGGCAACCGTTCAGGTCTCGCGTTTTATCGGTGTGACACCCAAATTGTCGGAAGTGGTCAAGCCGATCCTCGTCGTGGGCGTGTCCGCAGTGATTCCGGGCGGGTGTATAGCGTGGTGGCTCGGGCGCGATTCCTTCGTTGCGACCGTCGTGGGTTCTGCCCTCTCAATCCTCGCTTTTGCTTGTGTTTGCTGGGCGTTCAGGGATCGTCTCCACCTCTCGGGACTTGGGTCCTTAGCGAGGAGTCGTCGGGGCTGACAATGGGGTGCATGATGTGCCTGTGAAAGTGGGTCTTGACCACCCGGTTGATCTAACAGGGATTGTTGTGTAATTATTTATGCAACAAGTTCCGGTTATCTCCGAAAGGTCGTGTCATGGCTTCCGCACTTTCGCGCCTTGCAATCCTTGCAACCGCGCCGATTGTCGCCTGCGCTTCCCTCGCACTCGCTCCGATGGCACAGGCTGTTGGTGCAGGTCAAGGGGATTCTGCACCCGGTCAGGCTGCCGTTCATGATGGTCTGAGTGCTGCCACCGCCGCAGCGTCGTGCTGGGATATTAAACAGCGGAATCCCGAGGCAACGGACGGAGCCTACTGGCTCCAGACTCCCGCGATGGATCACCCCGAACAGTTCTTTTGTGACCAGACGACAGATGGTGGCGGTTGGGTCATGGTTGGCCGCGGTCGCGAAGGATGGGAATCCTGGAGCGGCGGCAAGGGTGATCCCGCGAAGCTGACCTCCCGCTCGCGTACCCCGGGCGACTTCGATGTCGTTCAGCTGTCCAACAAGGCCATCACTGAGCTGCTCAACAACGAGCCGGTCAAGGACCAGGCTGACGGCGTGCGCGTCATGCGTTCGTGGAGCGCGTCGGGCCGCTCCTACCAGACGGTCGACCTGCAGTTCCCGAAGATGACGGACTTCGTGTGGCCTTTCAAGATGGCCCACCCGATCAACATCCAGCTCGATAAGGGCGGCTGGCGCTCCGGCGTCATGTGGAGCCAGACCGGCTATGACAATGAGTGGAACGGCCTGCAGACCTACCCGAGCGCCCGCACCACGGGCTGGCTGATGGGTTGGGGCTACGGCGCCCAAGCCTCTAACTGGGGCGGCGACGTTTCCTCCGCCAACTCCTACTTCCGCAAGTCCGGCCTGACGGTCTTCCCCTACGCCGAGGTCTACGTGCGTCCTCGCATTTCCTCGGACTCGTCCTCCTTCACGCGCATCCCCGACGAGGGTATGAGTGGCTCCACCGTCTCTGGAGCGGTCTCCAACTTCGCCGCGAAGACCTCGTGGGGCGTGAGCGGTAACCTCAACGGTTCCGTGAAGGAAGGCAGCATCCAGGTGCAGGCGCTCGCTCAGGTCGGTTCCACCATGTACGTGGGCGGCAACTTCACCGGCGTCAAGCAGGGCGACAAGGGTGCGGAGATCTCCTCGCGTGGCCTCGCCGCCTTCGACGTGAACACCGGTAACTTCACCGGCCAGACCTTCGACTTTAACGCCCAGGTCAAGGCCCTCCTGGCTCTGCCCGACGGACGTCTTCTCGTCGGCGGCGACTTCACCCGCGTCAACGGCGAAACCCACGTCGGTACCGTCGTCATCAACCCCTCGACCGGCCAGATCGACCCCTCCTGGGACCTTCAGGTCGTCAACGCGCTGCGCGGTGGTTCTGTGAGCGTGCGCGCCCTGACCTACTACGACGGCAACGTCTACCTGGGTGGCTCCTTCACCCACCTCTCGGGTGGCGGCAGCTCCAAGGTATACGCCCGTAACGCCGGACGCGTCTCTCTGAGCGGACGCCCCGATCGCTCGTGGAACCCCGAGATCAGCGGCTCCGTCCAGGCAGTCGGTGTGTCCGAGGCTAACAGCGCCTTCTACGCGGGTGGCCACTTCACCACCGCGCATGGCAACCAGCGCGCCTGGTACGCAGCCAAGTTCTCCACGCAGGCCGGTGCTGCCCTCGACACGAATTTCTCCTTCGAGCCCTCGGCTCCCTCCGCGGGCAAGTATCAGCAGACCATCTCCACGGCGGGTGACCGCGTGTACATCGGCGGATCCGAACACTCCCTGTTCGGCTACGACGCCGCCAGCAACCAGCGCCTCTCCGGCGCCATGATGTTCAGCAACGGCGGCGACCTGCAGGCCAGCACCGTCTCCGCGAAGGGCGTCATCTACGGCTCCTGCCACTGCTCCGATGCGACGTACCAGGACATGTACACCTGGTCTATGAACATGTCCTGGTCTCGCGTCGACGAGATCAAGTGGGTCGGAGCCTGGGACGCTGCCACCGGCGAAAGCCTCAAGTGGACTCCCTTCGAGCTGTCCTCGCGTCGCAAGACCGGTGCCTGGGCCCTGGCCACTGACAGCAACGGCAACCTGTGGGTGGGTGGCGACTTCACCCTCTCCCACACCGACGCCACGCACACCCAGTGGAACGGCGGCTTCGCCCGCTACGACAACCGCGACAACGTCGCGCCCGACGCGCCGACCCTGCTGCGTTCCTCTGCGGCCACCGCCTCGACCGTGACCCTCGCCTGGGAAGGTGTCTCGGACGCCGTCTCCTACGAGGTCCTGCGCGACGATCGTCCGATCGCCACTTCCGACACCACCAGTGTTGAGGTGCCGCGCGGCGGCGAGAACCGCTTCTTCGTGCGCGCCGTGGACGCCGAGGGCAACCGCTCCGCGACCACCCCGGTCTACACCGCGCCGGCCTACGGCCAGGTCGATCCCGCCAACCCCATCCTCCTCGGGGCGGGCGCCACCTGGAGCTACCGCGCCGAAGCCAGCGCCGCACCCGAGAACTGGGCCCAGACCTCGTTCGACGACTCCGCGTGGCCGACCGGCGCAGCACCCCTGGGCTACGGCGATGCTGCGATCGCGACCCAGATCGCCACCAAGGGCTCGCGCCCCGTGACGACCTACTACCGCTCGCACTTCCAGGTGGTCGACGCGAACGCCCTCAAGGGTGTCACCGTCAAGTACCTAGCCGACGATGGCGCCGTCGTCTACGTCAACGGTGTCGAGGTGGACCGCACCCGCATGGGATCCGGCACTGTCAGCTACACGACCCGAGCCGACGCTGCGCCCAACTACGCCTCGGCCTCCTCTTCGCTCTCCGAGGTCTTCGTCCCCGCCTCCGCGCTTGAGACCGGCGACAACGTCATCGCAGTGGAAACGCACGTCAACTACCTGCGTACGCCGACCGTGTCCATGCAGGCGTCCATCGTCCGCGTGGATGGCACGCCGGAGAACAACAGCTCTGTTCCCTCCGACCACAACACTGAGTCCGACGATGCGACGAAGCCGATCAACGCGGCCACCGTCAAGTCCGGCACGGTCATCGACACCGGCGCCGAGTGGAACTACTGGACCTCCACGAACGAGCCGGCCTCCGACTGGGCCACCACCGGCTCGCTCGCGAGCTGGAACCGCGGCTCCGGCCCGATCGGCTGGGGAGACGACGGCGCGGCGACCGCCCTCGACATTGCGAAGAAGGACCGCGCGGTCACGTACTACTTCGCACGCGACATCGACCTGGGTACGATCAGCGCAAACACCTCTCTGACCGTGAAGGTGCGCGCGGATGATGGCGCCGTCCTGCGGGTCAACGGCAAGGTCGTCGACACGAAACGTATGACCGATGGAAACATTACTCATACGACCTACGCGAACGCGGCCGTGAGCGCGGCCAAGGCGTCCTCCGATCTGCTTGAGGTCACCATCCCCGCGAGCCTCTTGACGAGCGGCGTCAATCGCATCGGCGTCGAGGAGCATCTCAACTACAAGGGAACGCCCTCGATGACCTTCGATCTGAACGCAACTCTTGTAAAATAGCGGAAAACCGTGCTTCTTCGCCTGTGTTTGCGAGGGGTTGGAGTTGCTGATAGCGCATCTTGACAACTCGTGAACCAGGTTGACAAGTGGAGCCCCTGCCGTGATGGCGGGGGCTCCCTTGTATGTGGTCAACCACTCCCGTTTTGCGCTAACCAAGTGGTTGAGCGGGGGCGATTAACGTGACACTATAGAAGTAACCATTTACGCAATACCTGTGAGGACCCCATGAGCTTTATGCGCCGTTGCTTGGCGCTCGGACTGGCATCAGTGACCGGTCTGGGCGTGCTTGCATTTTCTCCGGCTGCCAACGCAGCCGCCGACCCGCTTCACGACGGTCTGAGCGAGGCCACAGCAGCGGCCTCGTGCTGGGAAATCAAGCAGAATGACCCCAGTTCGAAGGACGGAACCTACTGGCTGCAAACGCCCACCATGGACGCGCCCGGTCAGTTCTTCTGTGACCAGACCACCGAGGGCGGTGGCTGGGTCATGATCGGACGCGGCCGCGAAGGCTGGGAGACCTGGAGCCAAGGGAAGGGCGACCAGGAGAAACTCAAGACCCGCCCGCGCACAGCCGGTGACTTCGACGTCGTCCAGGCCTCGCACGAAACCGTCAACGGCCTGCTCGGCGGCACCGCGGTCTCCGACCTCGACGACGGCATCATGGTCCAGCGCGCCTGGAACCACAGGGGCAGCGCCTACCAGACGGTGCGCATGCGCTTCCCGAAGATGCGCGACTTCATCTGGCCCTTTAAGAGCGCCCACCCCGTGGACGTGAAGTTCAACCGCGAATGGTGGGTGAACGGCGGCATTGTCTGGTCCGGACTTGGCACGAACACCGGCTGGGGATACGTCAACCTGATCGCCTCCGCGCAGAACAAGTACACGATGGGTTGGGGCTATGGCCCCGCCGCCACGTCGTGGGCCGACACGTCCTCCTCGACGTCGTACTTCCACTACAACGGCTGGATCATCAACCCCTACGCCGAGGCCTACGTGCGTCCGCAGCTGCGTTCCACGGACGCCAGCTTCCGCGCCATCGGTGACGGTGGCACGCCCGCCAAGAAGCAGAAGGCCACCGCTTCTGAGTTCGCCTCCCCGATGTCTTGGGGCGTGACCGGTAACCTCAACGGTTCCTACAAGGAAGGCAATATCCAGGTCCAGGCCTTCGAGCAGATCGGCTCGACCATGTACGTGGGTGGTAACTTCACCGGCGTGCAAAAGGGTAAGAACGGCCAGGAGATCGCATCCTCCGGCCTCGCCGGCTTCGATGCGACGACGGGGGAGTGGAACGGTCAGACGTTCTCCTTCAACAACCAGGTCAAGGACCTCGCCGAGCTGCCGGGCGGTAAGCTCCTCGTGGCCGGCGACTTCACGCGGGTCAATGGTGAGACCCACGTCGGCACGGTCCTGATCGATCCCGCGACCGGCCAGATCGATCCGTCGTGGACCCTCCAGGCCCGCACTGGAACGAACGGCGGCCGCGTCTCGGTGAAGTCCATCAAGATCATCAATGATCACATCTACCTGGGCGGCATCTTCACCCACTTTAAGGGCAACGGCGCATCGTGGACCTATGCCCGTAACGGCGCCCGCCTCGACATCAACGGCAAGCCCGACCGTACGTGGAACCCCGAGTTCAACGGCACCGTCATCGATATCGATGTCGACGAAAACGAGACCTACTACTACGCGGCCGGCTACTTCACCCGCGCCCACAACCGTGTCGTCGAAAATGCGGGTCGACTGTCCACCGCCGCCGGCGCTGCGCTGGACTCGTCCTGGACCTTCCAGCACTCCTACCTGATCGGCAAGTACCAGCAGACCGTGACGGCCGCCAACGGCCGCGTCTACTTCGGTGGTTCGCAGCACTCGCTCTTCGGATACAACTCCGACTCGATGACCCGCACCTCGGGTTCCATCACCATGCAGAACGGCGGAGACGTCCAGGCGTCCACCCGCTCCGCCACGGGTGTCGTCTACGCCTCGTGCCACTGCTCCGACTTCGCCTTCCAGGACGCCTACCACTACCTGACGCTGGGCACCTCCTGGACGCGTGCCGACGAGATCCAGTGGGTCGGTGGATGGGACGAGGCCACGGGCCGCCAGCTCGGCTGGACCCCCTACCGCCTCGCTTCCCAGCGCTTCACTGGCGCGTGGGCCCTCGAAATGGCTGACGACGGCGCCCTGTGGGCCGGCGGCGACTTCAACTACTCCTACACGTCGCTCACCTCGGGACAGTGGTCCGGCGGCTTCGTGCGTATGCCTGCGCGCAACGCTACCGCACCCGCCGTGCCCGCCAACCTGCGCGCATCGAGCGGCGACTCCCAGCAGGTGACCCTCAAGTGGTCGAGCGTGCCCGGCGCTGCCTCCTACGAGATCCTGCGTGACGACCGCACGGTCGCCACGACCACGGACACCAGTGCGAGCGTCCCGCTGGGCGGAAACAACCGCTTCTTCGTGCGCGCCGTCGCCTCCGATGGCCTGCGCGGCGCCTCGACCCACGTCTACACGGTCAACTCCAACGGTAAGCCCGCCCAGCCCGACGACTCGTCGCTGCTCGTGGACGAGGACGACACCTGGGCGTACCACTGGTCGACCGATCCGGTCGCCGAGAACTGGGCCCAGACCTCGTTCGACGACTCCGCCTGGAGCCGCGGCGCTTCTCCGATCGGCTACGGCGGTCCGGGCCTCAACACGACGCTGACCCCGGGTGCAGCCAAGACGCGTCCCGTCACCACCTACGCGCGCGTCAACTTCACGGTCGCCGACCCCGCCGCCATCGGCGGCGTGAACGTCGCCGTGACGGCCGACGATGGTGCCGTCGTGTACGTCAACGGCACCGAGGTCGTCCGCCAGCGCATGGCTGATGGAACTGTCGACGCCTCCACCTTCGCGTCCGCGTCCGTTTCGACGCCCGCAGCGCGAGCCGACCGACAGCTCGTCTTCGTTCCCGCGTCATCCCTGGTCGCAGGCACGAATACGCTCGCCGTCGAAACGCACCTCAACTACCGCTCCAGCTCGTCGATGACCATCGACGGCATGGTCAAGGTCGTCGCCAAGGGCGATGAGCCCGCGCCCGCGCCTGCCCCCGACCCGGAGCCGGAGCCGCAGCCCGAGCCGCAGCCCAACCCGCCGCTCACGCCCGACCCGGACAAGCCGCTCGAGGTCCTCGACGTGTCCGCGCTGAACTTCGGACCCTTCCTGTACTCGGGCATGTACTGGAACTACTGGAACTCCAAGGAAGCGCCCGACGCCAAGTGGAACTCCACCGCCGACCTGTCCAAGTGGAAGCACGGTGCCAGCCCGCTCGGCTGGGGCGACCGCGACGCAGGCACGCCCTTCGATCTGCCCGCCAAGGACCGAGCCATCACGAACTACTTCGTTCGTGACGTCAACTTCGGAACCCTCAGCGCAGACTTCGAGGTCGTCCTCAACGTCCGCGTCGACGACGGCGCCGTGATCTACGTCAACGGCACCGAGATCCAGCGAGTCAACATGCCCGAGGGCACCATCGACGCCAACACGCGAGCCTCCTCCAACGTGGGGCTGGCCAAGGCGAAGGATAACCTCGTGCGCATCACGGTCCCGCGCAAGGTCCTCAAGGACGGCGTTAACCGCATCGCCGTCGAGGAGCACGCCAACTACGCGGGCGCTGCATCCGTCACCTTCGACATGAAAGCAAGCCTGCTGAGGTGAAGGCCATGACTGACCAGTTAACCCCCGCTGGCGGCCCGGAATTCCGCGAGGCCGCCGGCGAGGTCGGCACCCCTACCGACCCCGCATTCGACGCCATGGCCCAGCGCGTGCTCACCACAGGGCACGCCACCACATGGCTGAACCACTGGTCGCTCCTGCACGCCGACTTCCGTGCGCTCGCGCGCATGAACACCGTCGGCTTCGATGGAACCCTGCTGCAGATGCGTCTGCGCGCGGCCGGGCACGAGGTCTCTCGCACCTCCGCCGACCTCGTCCTGCCGCATGTCTTCGACCGCCTCGACGACGGCACCCGTATCACGCTCATCGGTGCCGTTCCCGAGGCCGGCCAGGCCGCCGCCGAGCGCCTGTCACGTTTCAACGTCCAGGTCATCGACGGGTACCAGGGCCTGCGCCGCTTCAAGGCAGACCCTTCCGTGCTCACCGCCTTCGATCCGCGTCTCGTGATCGTCGGCCTGGGCGCAGGCCTGCAGGAAGTCGTCGCGTCCGTTGCGCTCGGACTCGTGCCAGAGGCCTCCGTGTGCACCGCGGGCGGGTGGATCGACCAGTACGCACGGGCAGCAGACGACTACTTCCCGGACTGGGTGCACGCCGCCCGACTCGGCTGGGCATGGCGAATCGCCCACGAACCCAAGCGCCTCACCAAGCGCTACACCGTCGAAGCACTCGACTTTGTTGCCCACGCCCCCGAGCTTATTTCTCGGCTCGAGGCCATGGGCAGCTTCGACGATCTCGGACTCGTCGTTGGACCTCGCTCCGACGCGGAGGAGTGACGTCGACGCTGTTCACGCGACACTGTCCATGAGGCATTTGGCGTGAGCCACTGCCAAGGAGGCCGGCCCTGCGGGGGCGGCCTCCGTTGCATCCACTGCTGGGCTGTTATCGATTGCTGGCGTGTGGTGGTCTCTGCTGATGCCCAGCGCTGCTTGTGTTCTGACAGGTCTCTCGTCGATGAGGGAGTCTGCGTGCACGTGGATGGATGACGAGCATGCGGATAGGCTAAGCGCACGTGGATAGGTTACGCGTATGTGGATAGCTTATTAACCTATCCGCATCGTCATAACCTATCCGCATAGGGGTGGTCTATCAGTCGCGCTGCCAGTTGGCGTCAGCCGGGCATGTGCGACCACGCTCCACCAGGTGGGCGAACGTGCACGTCCGGCGGATAAGGCGGGTGGTGTAGCGCGCCCCGTGTCTCGCAGGGTGGTCATGGGCAGGTCCTTATGAACATGTGTTCCCTCAAGTGGGGGTCTCTTGCGAGCGAGCGCAATGGACGGCTTCTGACGCTGAAGAGAGCTCAGTGCGCTGGGGAATTCATGGGGCTCAACGAGCCTCACAGTGCTCCTCCATAGATGTTTGCAAAGGGTTGTGCAGTGAACGTAGGGCCCTCAGAATGCCAAGCGCGTGCCTGACGATGTTGTATACGAGTTGGGGATGAGTGCCTACCTATATATAGGTGTCAAACTCCAAAGACCTGCATGACCAGTAGTTACGTGGCCGCGACGGGTGTCTATCAGTTCGCGATGAGAGAGACTGAATAGTTTGTCGGTGTCGCCAAATAAAAGTGTGGCCCGAGCCGATCGGCTCGGGCCACACCCAATCACACACGGAGAGAAAGGCTTAGTAGGCGCCCTCGTGACGCAGCAGCGCGGGGATGGTCTGGAGCATGATCCACGCGTCGAGGGTCAGGGAGCGGTGCTGGGCGTAAGAGAGGTCCAGGTGGACGGTCTCGTCCCAGGAGAGGTTCGAGCGGCCGGAGATCTGCCAGAGGCCCGTGATGCCGGGACGCACGGCGAACTTGCCCATGACGCGGGGCTCATACTGAGCGACCTCGCTGGGGAGCGGGGGGCGCGGACCTACGAGCGACATGTCGCCACGCAGGACGTTGAACAGCTGGGGAAGCTCGTCGATAGAGGTCTTGCGCAGGAAGGAGCCGATGCGCGTAATACGCGGATCGTTAGCCATCTTAAACATGACAGAATTTCCTGCCGATGCGTCGGCTTCATTGGCCTCCATGAGGGAGGCCTTGAGCTCTTCGGCGTCCACTCGCATGGTGCGGAACTTAAACATGGTAAAAGTCGTTCCGTCGAGGCCCACACGCTCCTGCTTGAAGAAAGCGGGGCCGCCGTCGTTGAGGCGCACCATGAGGGCGACGATGATCCAGAGCGGTGTCAGCAGGATAATGCCGATGAGCGCAGCGAAAAAGTCGCCCATGCGCTTGATCGCATTGTCGGCGGACGCGGCAAGATCCGACGCGTGCTCGAACGCGAGGGCCGTCGAAGCGGCCCGTGCAGTGGGCTTCGTCAAAGTTGTCATCTGTGCCTCTTCCTTCTACTTCCTCAAACTCAAATGCTGCATGTCGGTTAGAGCGGTGAAAACCGCTCCAGACCGGGAGAGTTACTAGGTAAATGCTCCCGACGCAACTCAGTCACCGTTAGGTGTTAACCCTAGTCTATCCACATGGTTAGCTTGGTTGCTAACCAAAGGGTTAAGTACAAGCGAAAAAACGCTGTGATTTCGTGCACCTGGCGAGTTGTGCACGTGCGATCGGAACGCGCCGTGACCGCCTGGTAGCTTGCTGACACCTTGGCAGAATGCGTAGAAATCCGCCGAGAGATAAACTGATGAGCGTGTCGTGACTGGCGAATAGGTGGGCCACCACCGGGGAGCGACGCGTCGGCATCGATAGCCGCCCGCCTGGGCTAGAGGCCACTGCCAACCATCATCGGATGATCAATAGGAGAACCCCATGGATTCCCTCAATGACATGACGCTGGCCCAGCTGGATCCTGAGATTCAGGCCGTTCTGGACTCCGAGCTTGGCCGCCAGCGTGAGACCCTCGAGATGATCGCCTCGGAGAACTTCGTTCCGCGCGCAGTCCTCGAGGCGCAGGGCTCGGTCCTCACCAACAAGTACGCCGAGGGCTACCCGGGCCGCCGCTACTACGGCGGATGCGAGTTTGTGGACGTTGCCGAGTCACTCGCCATCGAGCGTGCGAAGCAGGTCTTCGGCGGCGACTACGTCAACGTTCAGCCCCATGCGGGCGCTCAGGCTAACGCTGCCGCCCTCATGGCGATGGCGAACGTCGGTGACCCGATCCTCGGCCTGTCCCTGGCCCACGGCGGTCACCTGACCCACGGCATGCGCCTGAACTTCTCGGGCAAGCACTACAAGGCAGTCGCCTACGAGGTCGATCGTGAGACGATGCGCATCGAGCCCGAGAAGGTCCGTGAGGCGGCCCTCGCGGAGCGCCCGCGCGTGATCATTGCCGGCTGGTCGGCCTACCCGCGTCACCTGGACTTCCAGGCCTTCCGCGACATCGCGGACGAGGTTGGTGCCGCCCTCTGGGTGGATATGGCGCACTTCGCCGGCCTTGTCGCCGCGGGCCTGCACCCGAACCCCGTCCCCTTCGCCGACGTCGTCACGACGACGGTCCACAAGACCCTGGGCGGGCCTCGTTCCGGCATGATCCTGTCCTCGCGTGGCGAGCAGTGGGGCAAGAAGCTCAACACCGCCGTGTTCCCCGGCCAGCAGGGCGGCCCCCTCATGCACGTGATCGCCGCGAAGGCCATCGCCATGAAGGTCGCGCAGACCGAGGAGTTCAAGGATCGCCAGCGCCGCACCCTCGAGGGTGCGCAGATTCTTGCGGAGCGCCTGGGTGCGGATGACGCGAAAAACGCGGGTATCAAGCTGGTTACCGGCGGCACCGACGTCCACCTGGTCCTCGTTGACCTCGTCGAGTCGGAGCTCAACGGCCAGCAGGCCGAGGATCTCCTGCACGAGGTCGGCATTACCGTCAACCGCAACGCCGTCCCCTTCGACCCGCGTCCGCCGGCCGTCACCTCGGGCCTGCGCATCGGCACTCCTGCCCTCGCGACGCGCGGCTTCGACGCCGAGGACTTTGCCGAGGTCGCGGACATCATCGGCACGACCCTGGCTCAGGGCGCGTCCGGCGGCAACGTTGAGGTGGACGCCCTGCGCGCTCGCGTCAAGAAGCTGACGGATAAGCACCCCCTGTACGCCGGGCTCTGATCGTGAGGGCTCCCTGGGAGGGCCCCGCAGGGGTCCTGGATGGAAAGGCGACGGCTGCTGCGATCAAGGCGGAGCTGAAAGAACGCGTCGATCGTCTGCGCGAGGCCGGGGTCGTCCCGGGCCTCGGCACGATCCTCGTGGGCGAAGACCCCGGGTCCGTCGCCTACGTCGCTGGTAAGCACCGTGACTGTGCGGAAATCGGCGCTGAGTCGATCCGCGTGGACCTGCCTGCCGACGCCACGCAGGAACAGGTGGAGGCCGCGATTGATCAGCTCAACGCGGACCCCGCCTGTACGGGCTACATCGTGCAGCTGCCGCTGCCTCGCGGGATCGACACGAACGCCGTTCTAGAGCGCATCGACCCCGCGAAGGACGCGGACGGTCTGCACCCGATGAACCTCGGGCGCCTCGTCCTGCGGGGCTCGGGTCCCATCGACTCGCCCCTGCCGTGCACGCCGCGCGCGGTCATTGAACTCATGGAACGCCATGGGATCGATCTGGCCGGCAAGAACGTGTGTGTCGTCGGCCGCGGCGTGACCGTGGGGCGTTCGATCGGCCTACTGCTTATGCGCAAGGAAGTGAACGCGACGGTCGACGTCTGCCACACGGGCACTACCAACCTGGCTGATCACGTGCGTCGTGCGGACGTCATCGTGGCCGCGGCGGGATCCGCTGGGATCATCACGCGCGACATGGTGGCGCCCGGTGCGGTCGTCCTTGACGTCGGCGTGAGCCGGGTGCAGGGCGAGGATGGCAAGGCTCGTCTCATGGGCGATGTCGCTGACGGCGTGGATGAGGTCGCCAGCTGGCTGAGCCCCAATCCCGGCGGTGTCGGCCCAATGACGCGGGCCCTCCTCGTGACCAACGTCGTCGAGGCGGCCGAACGCCAGGCGGGAGTCAGCGCGAACTGACTCGCGGTGCGCGGCCTCGGCAAACGAGGCGGGCGCGCGCGAACGTAACGGAGGCGCGGTGAGGATATCCATTCCTCGCCGCGCCTCCTCGTTCCTCTAGACTGAAGAAAAACTCGCGTAAGGAGAAAACGATGACCCTGACGGTGACGACCGTGAACCTTAACGGCATCCGCGCCGCCCACAAGCGTGGCTTCCTCGAGTGGCTGGAGGGGAGCGACACGGACGTACTGCTCATGCAGGAGGTGCGCGCACCTGAGGAGATCTCCCGCGAGATCATGGGCGATGCCTGGGACAGCGTGTGGGTTCCCTGCCGCATCAAGGGGCGCGCGGGCGTCGGCGTGGCCGTGCGACGCGGCCGTGCGAGTCTGGAGGGTGAGCCTCGCGTGGTCCTCGACGACGCGGAGACAGACGTGGATTCCGGTCGCTGGCTCGAGGCCATCGTGCGCTCCGAGGACGGGGAGAGCCCCGTGCGAGTCATCTCGGCGTACTTCCATTCGGGCGAGAAGGACACTCCCAAGCAGGAGGCGAAGATGGCGCACTTGCCGCGTATCGGTGCCCGCATGGCCGAGCTGCTCGCCGAGGAGGTAGCCGGGGGCATCTCGTCGCTCGTGTGTGGCGACTTCAATGTCGTGCGCTCGGAGGCCGACATCAAGAACTGGAAGCCGAACCACAACAAGCGCGCCGGTGTCCTTGACGAGGAGATCGCCTTCCTCAACCAGTGGGTGGAGGAAGGCTGGCGCGACACGGTGCGCGACCTGGCCGGCGACGTGCAGGGCCCCTACTCGTGGTGGTCGTGGCGCGGTCAGGCCTTCGTCAACAATGCGGGCTGGCGCATTGACTACCAGTACGCGACGCCGGCCCTGGGCGAGCGCGCGCGTTCCTTCGAGATCGGCCGCGCCGACGAATATGCGGAGCGCTTCTCGGATCATGCGCCGGTCTCGGTGACCTACGAGATCTGACGTTTTATCGACGAGGCCGTGGCCTGGGGCTATCGGGTTCTGGGCCGCGGCTTTTCGTGTCTACGGGCGACGACGGCCTTTCGCGTCTACGGGCGACCTGGTCTGTGGTCTGTTTTCTGTGGCCTGTCGCACTGTTTCCTAAAATTTCGCGTGCAATTCACTTGGGTGAACTTTCAATAACGTCTGAAAACGTTGCAATTCCAACGATGAAAATTCATGGTTTGAAATAGGTTCGGGGGAATTGCATGCGAAATTGGAAGTCCATTGTGGAGGGGGATATGGGGAGTGTCGATCTTGCACAGCTGCGCGCAGTAGTCAGAGCATGTCGGCGTGGAGGGCGCCGGCGGGGCCGCAGGGCCAGGGTGGGCTGCGGGACGCCGCGGCCTTTCGTGCCTGCGGGTGACCGGGTCTGTGGCCTGTCGCACTGTTTCCTAAAATTTCGCATGTAATTCGATTGGATGAAGTTTCAATAATATCTGAAAACGTTGCAATTCCAACAGTCTGATTTCAAAATTTGAAGTAGTCGGAGGGGAATTGCATGCGACATTAATGGGGGCTGGCTGCGCCGCCCGGGACGCCGGTGGGCCCGACGGCACCCGGAACGCCAGCGTGTGAAAGCTTGGCAGGCGGGAAGTTAGTGCCCGGAGGCATCGAAATCGAAGAGCGCCATCGAGGAATAGATCCCCGAAGGGTCGATGCGATCCAGGCGGAAGCCGGGGACGATCCACGAGGCTTCGATGGTTGCGCCGATGTCGAGAGCAAGGTCCAGGGCGATGTCGTCGACGTCCTGTGCCAGTGTGACGTGCGGGTGGTAGGGAAAGCGCGTTTCGTGATCGAGCGGGCCGGAGCGGATCTCCTCGGCGAGGTCCGTGCAGTCTGACGCTCCTTCTGCCAGCGTCATGAATGCGACGTTCGAGACTGGGCGGAAAGAATCCGTGCCGGACAGGGTGACGCGGAAGGGGGAATGCCGTGAGGCGATGGAACGTAGGTGGTCGATGACTTCGGCCCGAGCATCGCGCGCGACGGGCGTGGGGGGCATGAGAGTGATGTGCGCGGGGATGCGCGAGCCGGCCAGATCGCCGAGGCGTAGACGCAGGTCAGTGAGCTGGGTGACCCAGGGTTCCGGGATTGCGACGACGACGCCGAGCCAGTCCTGGCCGGGGAGTCGTTGGGGGAGGAACATGGGGCCTGCCTGTGTCGCGGTTGTTGTGGCTCCACTGTACCGAGGTGGTGGGGAGAGCGCGATGAGGCTGCAGCGCTTGAATGGTGTGAGGGCGTTCACGTAGCCTTGAGGGAGTGAGACCAAGGAGGATCTTGTGAGTGATCTCGTGTGGGCCGACGCCGCTACTCCCGAAGAAGGTGCAGCCCAGGCTGCAAATCTGTTCCGTGACGCGTTTGGATATGAGCCTCAGGGCGTGTGGAGCGCGCCCGGGCGCGTCAATATCATCGGTGAGCACGTGGATTACAACGGCGGGCCGTGCCTGCCGATTGCGCTCCCGCACCGTGCGTACGTGGCCCTGGCGCCGCGCGCGGATCGGACGATTCGCCTGATTTCGCCGCAGACGCGCGAGGCGATTGACGTGCTCGATCTCGATGTGATCGGTCCGAAGGGGACCCCTGGCGAGGTGACGAATCATTGGACCGCCTACCTCGCGGGTGTCGCGTGGGCGCTTGAACAGGCCGGATATGGCCCGTTGCCCGGTTTTGATGCGGCCCTGTGGTCGTGCGTGCCGCTGGGTGGTGGCCTCTCGTCGAGCGCCGCGCTCGAGTGCGCGACCGCGGTTGCCCTTGACGAGGTGTGCTCCCTGGGGCTCGCTGGCACGGTCGAGAACCCCAATGACGAGGGGCGCAAAGTCCTCGTGGACGCCGCGCGCGTCGCGGAAAACCAGGTGGCTGGCGCGAATACCGGTGGCCTGGACCAAACGGCCTCCCTGCGCTGTAGTGCAGGCCACGCGCTGGCCCTCGACTGTCGCGACATGTCGACGCGCCAGGTTCCCTTTGATCTGGGTGCGGTCGGCCTCGAGCTCCTCGTGATCGACACGCGGGCCAAGCATTCGCTGGCGGATGGCCAGTACGGTTCGCGCCGCGCGGACTGTGAGGAGTCTGCGCGCATCCTGGGCGTGAGGCAGCTCGTGGACATCACCGACCTGGACGAGGCCACGGCCGCCTTGGGTGATGAGCGCTTGGCCGCCTGTACGCGCCATGTCGTCTCCGAGATCGCGCGTACCCGCGCGTTTATCGAGCTTCTGGACGAGGGCCCGCTGGAGGGGACGCGTCTGGCGGTCGCGGGCGCCCTCCTCAACGATTCGCACGACTCACTGCGTGACGACTACGAGGTGTCTTGCGAGGAACTGGATGTGGCCGTTGAAGCCGCTCGGGCGGCGGGCGCTCACGGTGCGCGCATGACGGGTGGTGGCTTCGGCGGCAGCGTGATCGCGCTCGTCGACGGGCACGCTGTGGAGGCGGTGGCGCGAGCCGTCGCTGCTGCTTACGCACAGCGCGGATGGGAGTCCCCGCACTTCATCCGATCCCTCCCGGGAGCGCCCGCCGGACGCCTAGGCTGAGCGATCTGTGACAAACCGAGGGGCCGGTGCTTCAGCATTTGAAGCACCGGCCCCGGCCTCGTTACACTGAGAGGCAGGACAAACGAGGGAAGGACACTTCGATGGGGATCAGCAAACGAGCATGGCAGGTAGCGGGCGCGGCAGCCGGCGGCGCGAGCCTCTTCGGTGGCGGCCTGGCGATCGGACGCCTGCTGCGGCTGGATTCCCAGCGCGGTGACTACCGCAAGGCCTGGGAAGACCACAACCTCGCGACCCTCGACCGCCTCCGCGAGTGTGATGAGCACCCCGAGGGCGAGCGTCCCTACCTCATCGTCTCCCTCGGCGATTCGTCCGTGCAGGGAATGGGGGCCTCGCGCATCACCGAGTCCTACCCTGCGCGCGTCGCCTCCGCGATCAAGGCCCAGCGCGGCCGCGAGGTCCTGCTGCTCAACCTCTCCCTGTCGGGCGCGACCATCGAATCTGTCGAACTCACCCAGATCCCGCAGATGCGCGGCCTGGGCCTCCTGGATGGGCCCTATAGCCCCGACCTGGTCACGCTGACCATCGGCGGCAACGACGTGATGGCCGAGGACATGGCACCCGGACAGTTCGAGGAACGCCTGCGCCGCGTTCTCGCCTCCCTGCCTGCTGACGCCCTGGTGTCCACCATCCCGTCTTTCGGCATCATGCCGCAGGAAAGTCGTGCGCAGGACATGTCCGACCGCATCGGTGCAGCGGTCGCCGACAGTGCCGCCCATCTGGTTGACCTGCGTTCTCTCACCCAGGAATACTCGCTGCCGACCTACACCTTCGCCTACCACGCGGCGGACTTCTTCCATCCCAACTCGGCGGCCTACGCCAAGTGGGCGCAGCTCTTCGCCGACGCGTGGGCCGAGTCCCGACGTGAGGCAGCCCCCGTCGTCGAGGACGCTCCCCAGTGGGACATGCTCTCGGCGCGGGTGGCACAATCGGAGTATGACGACTGACGGACCGTGGCTCGTCGTCGGGTTAGGTAATCCCGGCGCGCAGTATGCCTCCACTCGACACAATGTCGGGTACTTGACCCTCGACGTGCTCGCCTCGCGCGGTGGTGCGACCCTGACGTCGCATCGTTCGCGTACGCACACCGCCGACGTGCGCTTGGGGATCGGCCCCGGTGGAGTGCCCGGCCCCCGCGTGGTCCTGGCCCGCTCCGACAGCTACATGAACACGTCCGGCGGGCCGATCAGCGCGCTCGCATCCTTCCTGAAGATCCCGCCCTCGCGTATCCTCGTCATCCACGACGACATGGATCTGCCCGCGCACACGCTGCGCCTCAAGGTCGGCGGGGGAGAAGGCGGCCATAACGGCCTGAAGTCCCTCAGCCAACACCTGGGAACGCGCGACTACGCCCGCCTGCGCATCGGCGTGGGGCGCCCGCCGGGGCGCATGGACCCCGCCGACTACGTGCTGGGTGCCCTGCCCACTAAGGAGCGCCCCGACTGGGACGTCACCTTCGAGCAGGCTGCTGACGTCGTCGAAGACATCGTCACCAAGGGATTCGCCCCCACCCAGATGGCCCTTCACACCGGGTCCTGAACGAGGTGGCACCCCACATTGGGTGCCGCTGTGCACTCTCACCGCGAAAGGCAGCGCGTGCTACTCACCGGACTCCTCCCGGACATCTCCACCGATCCCGCGATCGAGACGGCCACCGACTCCATCGAGGCGGGCCGTTCGGGCACGATCGTCGCACCCGTCGGCATCAGGCCGCCACTCCTCGCAGCCGTCGCCTCGCGCGCGGCCACGCCGCTCGTCGTCCTCACGGCCACCGGGCGTGACGCCGAGTCGCTGACCAACGCCCTGGCCTCGTGGATCCCGGGCGTGGCCATGCTGCCCGCGTGGGAGACCCTGCCGCACGAGCGTCTGTCGCCCCAGGTCGACACGATGGCGCGTCGCATCGCGGTCCTGCGTCGCCTCGTCCACCCCATCGAAGGGGATGAGAGCGCGGGCCCGCTGTCCGTCCTCGTCGTGCCGATCCGCGCCTTCCTCCAGCCGATCATCTCAGGCCTGGCGGACCTCGAACCCGTGCGCGTGCGCACCGGGGACATCCTCGACCTCACCGACGTGACGAACCGACTGGCCGAGCTTGGCTACGAGCGCGTCGACATGGTCGAAGGACGCGGCCAGATGAGCGTGCGCGGCGGGATTCTCGACGTCTTTCCGCCCCAGGAGCCCCACCCGCTGCGCGTCGAGCTGTGGGGCGACGAGGTCGACGACATCCGCGCCTTCTCCGTCTCCGACCAGCGAACCCTCGGCGAGGCCACCGACGGTCTGTGGGCCGTGCCCTGCCGCGAGCTCCTCCTCACCCAGGCCGTGCGCGCCCGCGCCCGCGAGGCCGCCGACCGCCTGCCCGGCGCTGCCGAGATGCTGACCCTCGCCGCCGAGGGAATCGCCGCCCCCGGCATCGAGTCCCTGGCTCCGATTCTGGTGGGCGGCATGGAATCCCTCCTCGACCTGCTGCCCGCAGGCTCGCCGATCCTCGCTTCCGACCCCGAACGCATCCGTGCGCGCGCCGCCGACCTCGTGGCCACGACCGAGGAGTTCCTCGCCGCCGCGTGGAGCGCCGCCGCCGGGGGAGCGGACACACCGCTCGAGGCCTCCAAGGCCTCGTTCCTCGACCTGGCCGACCTGTGGGGGAGCGGGACGCGCCCCTGGTGGGAGCTCACTGACCTGCCGCCCGCCGACCTCGCCTCCGCGATCGACGAGGCCGACTCGCCCTCATCGGACGGCCCCGCGCCCGTCGTCGTCTCGCCCACCCTCATGCGCGTGGGTGCCCGCGACGTGCAGCCCTACCGCGGAGACTTCGCCCGCGCAGCTGCCGACCTCACCGACCTGGCCCGAGGCGGCTGGCGCATCGTCGTCACCACCGAAGGCCCCGGCCCGGGCAGGCGCATCCGATCCATCCTCACCGACGCCTCGTGCCCGGCCGCGCTCGCGGACAACGTGGAAGCGCGCCCCGACCCCGGCCTCGTGACGATTACGACCGCGCAGGCGGGCGTCGGATTCGTCGCGCCGCACCTGAAGATCGCGATCCTCACCGAAGGTGACCTCACCGGGCGCGCGGGAGCATCGACGCGCGACATGCGACGCATGCCCTCGCGCAGGCGCAAGGGCGTTGACCCACTGACCCTGCATCCCGGGGACTACATCGTCCACGACCAGCACGGCATCGGACGCTTCATCGAGCTGGTCTCGCGCACAATCGGGCGAGGAGACGCCGCATCGACGCGCGACTACCTGGTCATCGAATACGCGCCCTCCAAGCGCGGACAGCCCGCCGACCGGCTCTTCGTGCCCACCGACGCGCTCGACCAGATCTCGAAGTACACGGGATCCGACGAGCCGACCCTGACGAAGATGGGCGGCGCCGACTGGGCGAAGACGAAGGCACGCGCGAAGAAGGCCGTCAACGAGGTCGCCAAGGAACTCATCCGCCTGTACGCGGTGCGTCAGCAGACCAAGGGGCACGCCTTCGGGCCCGACACCCCCTGGCAGCGCGAACTCGAGGATGCATTCCCCTACGTCGAGACCCCCGACCAGCTCGTCACCATCGACGAGGTCAAGGCCGACATGGAAAAACCCGTCCCCATGGATCGCCTGCTGACCGGCGACGTCGGCTACGGAAAGACCGAAATTGCGGTGCGCGCCGCGTTCAAGGCCATCCAGGACGGCTACCAGGTCGCAGTCCTCGTGCCCACGACCCTGCTGGTCACCCAGCACGCCGAGACCTTCGCCGAGCGCTACGCCGGGTTCCCCGTACACATCGGCACCCTGTCGCGCTTCTCCACCCCGAAGGAAACCGAGGAGGTCAAGGCGGGCCTGGCCTCGGGCGAGGTCGACCTGGTGATCGGCACCCACTCGCTGCTGACCGGCACTGTCTCCTTCAAGAAGCTCGGCCTGGTCATCATCGACGAGGAGCAGCGCTTCGGCGTCGAACACAAGGAGACCCTCAAGGCCCTGCGCACCGACGTGGACGTCCTGTCGATGTCCGCCACACCGATCCCGCGTACCCTCGAGATGGCGATCTCCGGCATCCGCGAGATGTCGATCCTCCAGACCCCGCCCGAGGAACGCCAGCCCGTCCTCACCTTCGTCGGTGCCTACACGGATGCCCAGGTCAGCGCCGCGATCCGCCGCGAGCTCCTGCGCGACGGTCAGGTCTTCTACGTGCACAACCGGGTTGACTCGATTGCCTCGGTCGCAGCCCACATCGCCGAGCTGGTCCCCGAGGCCCGGGTGCGTACCGCCCACGGCAAGATGAACGAGCACCAGCTCGAGGGCGTCATTCAGGACTTCTGGAATCACGAGTTCGACGTCCTCGTGTGCACGACCATTGTCGAGACCGGCCTGGACATCTCCAACGCGAACACACTCATCGTTGATCGTGCCGACACCTTCGGCCTGTCCCAGCTCCACCAGCTGCGCGGGCGCGTGGGGCGAGGCCGCGAACGCGCCTACGCGTACTTCTTCTACCCGGGCGACAAGGCGCTCACCGAGACCGCGCACGAGCGCCTGAAGACGATCGCCGCGAACACCGAGCTGGGCGCGGGCCTGGCAGTTGCCCAGCGCGATCTCGAGATCCGAGGCGCCGGCAACCTCCTGGGGGGCGCGCAGTCCGGCCACGTCGAGGGCGTCGGGTTTGACCTGTACGTGCGCATGGTCTCCGACGCCGTTGCGGCCTACCGAGGCGACGCCCCGGCTGAGAAGACGGACGTGCGCATGGACCTGCAGGTCGACGCGCACATCCCCGACGGCTACGTGCGCGGCGAACGCCTGCGACTCGAGGTGTACGCGAAGATCGCGGCTATTGCCACACCCGAACAGGAAGCGGACGTGCGCGAGGAGCTCGTCGACCGCTACGGTCCCATCCCGCCCCAGGTCGACCTTCTCTTCTCGGTCGCCAGGCTACGCGAGATCGTGCGCCGGGCAGGCATCACCGAGGTCGTCACGCAGGGCAAGTACCTGCGCGTCTCCCCGGTCGAGCTGCGCGACTCCCAGGTCATGCGCCTCAAGCGCCTGCACCCCGGAACGGTCATCAAGGCCGCCGTCCGCCAGGTTCTCGTGCCGCTGCCCCTCACGTCGCGTGTCGGCGGGTCACCGCTCACCGACGGCCCGCTCCTGGAGTGGGTGGAGACTCTGGTGACCAAGATTCTTGTGCCTTTTGGCGAGTAGTGCCTGTGGTGGAATACACTGGTCCTATTGCGTCGCAACACATCTGAGGAAGGAACGCTCGTGCGCTACACACGCCAGCTCGCCACCGCCGCCCTGATCGTGGCCGCAGGACTGGGAATGGGGGCATGCTCCGCCCATCCCGGCGCTGCCGTCGTCAGCTCGTCCGGCTCGTACTCCAACGAGGAGGTGGCGCAGGCCGCCCAGCAGATGTCTGTGCTCAGCGGTGGCCAGCAGATTAGCGATTCGCAGATTCGCTCGCAGCTCGTGAACCTGCCGCTCCTGGAGGCCGCCGGTGCCTCCGTGGGTGCAGAAGTCTCCGACGAGCAGATCGACCAGATTGCCGCGCGCGCGTCCGAGCAGTTGGGAGATCAGTCTCTCGGCACGCTGGGTCCCGCCACCCGCGCAACCGTGAAGTCGATCCTGCTCACCCAGAACCTCAACCAGGTCGCGCAGGCCAATCCTGAGGTCGTGCAGCAGCTCAACCAGGTCATCGCTGATGCTCGCGACGGCTCTGACGTGCGCGTGAACCCGCGTTTCGTCCAGCCCTCGCTGGGCGGTGCGCAGGGCGCGACGACGCCGATGTTCGGCGACACGGTCTCCGGTCAGAAGGACAACCTGGCGTCGCTCATGGGCGGCGGCAGCGCCAACTGACGGACGTGTGAGTATTCGCTCACAGTGCTCTCGACAGGGACTAATGTCGCTTGTCGGTGCGCAAAAGTGGGGCGCAAAGCCCCGCACAACACAACGTCCCCCTCGCCGGGGGTGACCACATATGGCGGTCCGTATTACCGTTGTACTGACCGCTTCCACGCAACAACATCGATTGGAGAATGACGTGGCAGTTATTGAAGGCATTGGTGCACGCGAGATCCTCGACTCGCGCGGTAACCCCACCGTTGAGGTTGAGGTCGTCCTCGAGGACGGCACCGCTGCGCGCGCGTCCGTTCCCTCCGGCGCGTCCACCGGCGCGTTCGAGGCCGTCGAGCGTCGCGATGGCGACAAGGGCCGCTACCTCGGCAAGGGCGTCCAGGACGCCGTCGACGCTGTCGTCGAGCAGATCGCTCCTGAGCTCATCGGCGAGGAAGCTGACGATCAGCGCTACATCGACCAGGCCATGATCGACCTGGACGGCACCCCCAACAAGGGCAAGCTCGGCGCGAACGCCATCCTCGGCGTCTCCCTCGCCGTCGCCAAGGCCGCTGCGAAGTACGCGGACCTGCCCCTGTACAAGTACCTGGGCGGCCCCAACGCTCACGTCCTGCCCGTCCCCATGATGAACATCCTCAACGGTGGCTCCCACGCGGACTCCAACGTTGACATTCAGGAGTTCATGATCGCTCCCCTCGGCGCTCCCTCCTTCCGTGAGGCCCTGCGCTGGGGTGCCGAGGTCTACCACACGCTCAAGGGCGTCGTGAAGGATCGCGGCCTGTCCACCGGTCTGGGCGACGAGGGCGGCTTCGCCCCCAACCTGGACTCCAACGCCGAGGCCCTGGACCTGATCGTCTCCGCGATCGAGAAGGCCGGCTTCAAGCCGGGCGAGGACGTCGCGCTGGCCCTGGACGTTGCCTCTTCCGAGTTCTTCAAGGACGGCCTGTACCAGTTCGAGGGCGAAGGCCGCTCGACCGAGTACATGGTGGAGTACTACGAGAAGCTCATCTCGAACTACCCGCTGGTCTCCATTGAGGATCCGCTGGATGAGGACGAGTGGGATGCTTGGAAGGCCCTGACCGCCGAGATCGGTGGCCGCGTCCAGCTGGTCGGCGACGACCTGTTCGTCACCAACCCCGCCCGCCTGAAGAAGGGCATTGAGCTGGGTGCTGCGAACGCGCTGCTCGTGAAGGTGAACCAGATTGGTTCGCTGACCGAGACCCTCGACGCCGTCGAGGAAGCGCACCGCAACGGCTACCGTACGATGACCTCGCACCGCTCCGGCGAGACCGAGGACACCACCATCGCCGACCTGGCCGTCGCCACCAACTCCGGCCAGATCAAGACCGGTGCTCCCGCTCGTTCCGAGCGCGTCGCCAAGTACAACCAGCTGCTGCGCATCGAGGAGCAGCTGGGCGAGGCCGCCGTTTACGCCGGCCGCTCCGCCTTCCCTCGCTTCAAGTGAGTCTAGGCAACTAGCCGCATAGCTCCGCGCGGGCCCGCAAGGGTCCGCGCGGAGTTTTTTCGGCGTGGGGATCAGCCAAATGTGTCGATGTAGGGCACGATAGAAGAATGGCTAGTCGTCGTCCTTCCTCCCGCCCCTCCTCGCGTCGCCGCTCCTCCTCGTCGGAGGCGGCGCGTACGACGCGTGAGATTAACGCGGAAAAGTCGCGTCAGCGCAGGGCAGCTGCGAAGGCTGCGAAGTCCTCGAAGGGGGCCGAGGCCTCGGCGAGGAAGCGTGAGAAGGCTACCAAGGCGGAGAAGCGGGAGGGGGCCGGTCGCCGTTTCTTCCGCTCTGAACGGCGTGAGGACAAGCAGGCGGCGAGGCGATCGGCGGGGGAGGGACGCTCCGTCCTGTCGATCGGCGGCCTCGACGTGTCGACGCGTCTCATCGTTGTCCTCACGGTCGCGGCGATCCTGTCCGTCATGCTTGTGCCGAGCCTGTACCAGTGGTGGCAGCAGGAGCGTGAACTCGCGCAGATTAAGGCCCAGGTAGCCCAGCAGCAGCAGAAGAACGCCGACATGCAGCGACAGCTGGACCTGTGGAACGACCCCGACTACATTTCAACGCAGGCGCGCGAACGCCTCGGATACGTTCGCCCCGGTGAGACTCAATACACGGTGGTGGATCCGGGGCCGCAATACCAGGACTCCGCCTTGGCTGCCGCCGCGGCCTCGACTGGACCGGCGCGCCCCTGGGTGCAGCAGCTCGCTATCCTAGTGGGGAAGGCGGATCAGCCGCCCATGACGACGCCCATCCCGTCGGCTGACACCAGCCAGTCGGGACAGGCGATGACCACCGGCCAAGAAAGCGGAGAATGAGCCTCGTTAACACCACCGACGCCACCGAAGAGGACCTGGAGGTCCTGCGCTGCCAGCTGGGCCGCGTCCCCCGTGGAGTCGTCGGTATCGCCGCGCGATGCGTGTGCGGTCGGCCCACCGTCGTGGCCACAGCGCCGCGCCTGCCCGATGGGACGCCGTTCCCCACGACGTACTACCTGACGCACCCGGCTGCCGTGAAGGGTGCCTCGACTCTTGAGGCCGAGCACGTCATGGAGACCTTCAACGAGGAGCTGGAGCAGGACGAGGAGCTGCGCGCCGCCTACGCGCGCGCCCACGAGGCATACATCCAGGCGCGCCTGACCCTGGGCGACGTCCCCGAAATCTCTGGCGTCAGTGCGGGCGGTATGCCCACGCGCGTCAAGTGCTTGCACGCTCTCGTCGGACACTCCCTGGCCGCGGGCCCCGGCGTCAACCCCATCGGTGATCGTGCGCTCGCGATGCTCGCTGAGCGCGGCCTGTTCTCCACCGAGCGCTGCTCCTGCTGAGCGGCCCCACCAACGTTCGCCCCGGCCTCGTCCGGGACTCACACGACCAGAAACGAAGCGATGACCCGCGTAGCTGCCATTGACTGTGGAACCAATTCGATCCGACTGCTCGTCGCCGACGGGCATATTGATGAAAGCGGTCGCCCGCGCCTTGCCGACCTGACCCGACAGATGCGCATCGTGCGCCTGGGGCAGGGCGTGGACGCGCGCGGCTACTTGGATCCTGCGGCGATTGAGCGCACGGTGGAGGCCACCGTCGAGTATCAGCGCATGATCGAGGCCCTGGGCGCGACGAAGACCCGCTTCGTGGCGACCTCGGCGACGCGTGATGCTTCCAACAGCGCGGATTTCGTGCGCCAGATCAAGGCCGTCATCGGCGTGGAGCCCGAGGTCGTCGTTGGCACGGAGGAAGCCTCCCTGTCCTTCAACGGCGCGGTGAGCGGGCTCGGTGAATCCGTCGCTGCCCCGATGCTGGTCGTCGACATCGGCGGTGGCTCGACTGAGCTCGTGCTGGGCGCGACACGCGTCGAGCAGGCGATTTCGATCGATATGGGTGCGGTGCGCGTCACCGAGAAGTTCCTCGCCGACGTGGACCCCGCGGGCGGCGTGCCGGCGGCGGATCAAGAGCGAGCGATTGCGTGGATCGACGAGCAGCTCGATCGCGCCGAAAAGTCCGTGGACCTGGCGCGCGTGCGTGCCCTCGTGGGCGTCGCGGGCACGGTCACGACGCTGACCGCTCAGGCGCTTGGCCTGACCTCCTACCAGCCCGAGCGCATCCACGGTGCCCGCTTGAGCGCCGCGCAATTCGAGGAGGCGGTGCGTTTCATGGTCGATCAGCCGACGTCCGTGAAGGCCTCCCTGGGCTTCATGCCTGAGGGCCGCGAGGACGTCATCGCCGCCGGCGCGCTCATCTGGAGTCGTATCGTGACGCGCGTGCTTGACCGTGCCGAGGCGGCCGGGCACCCGATCGAGCAGGTCGTTACCTCCGAGCATGACATCCTCGACGGTATCGCTCAGGCGATGATCTGAGGCAGCTTGAGGTGAGCGCCAGCCTCCCGTAGGCTGGACCTGCGCCCCGGCGCGCCCCCGTGGCCCAATTGGCAGAGGCAACCGACTTAAAATCGGTGTGTTGTGGGTTCGAGTCCCACCGGGGGTACTGACGGCAGGCCTCATCGACGAGGCTGGGGCTCGGTGCGGGCATACCTGACGTCGCGTGGACGCAGGGTTGTGCTGCGCGCATAATGGAACGTTTCCCACTTGTGGGTGCCACGTGCGACACTAGTGGCAGCACATCACTGACCAAGGAGGAAATATGGCCAACCCGGTGATGAATTCGATCGTGAAAGACTGGTCGACCCAGCAGACGACTCCCGCCGGATACCCGGCGATGCCGGGGTACCAGCCCGCCTCGCAGCAGGCACCCAATCCCTACGGTGGTTCGACGAACCCCTACGCGCAGGGCGGAGCCGGCGACGCCGCGCAGACCACCTATCCGGCGCCCCAGGGAGCGCCCGTGTACGGCGTCCCCCAGGGGCAGCAGGGCGCCTACGCCGACTCCATGGCCTCCTACGAGGCAATGATGAACGCTCCCGCCGCCGACGCCGTGGACCGCGGCACGATGACCTTCGACGACGTCGTGGTCAAGTCCATCATGTGCTTCGGCCTGCTTCTTGTGGGTGCGACGGCCGGGTGGATGACGGGCATCGTTGCGATGGGTCTCGCGTTGGTGCTGTTCTTCGCCTCGTGCGCCGTGACGCTGGGCCTGGCGCTCTTCATCCAGTTCTCGAAGAAGATTCGCCCGGGTGCCATCGTCACCTACTCCCTCATTGAGGGCTTCAGCCTCGGCGTGATCTCCTACACCTTTGAGGCCTTCTTCCCGGGCATTGTCATCAGCGCGGTTCTGGCGACTCTCGTCGTCATCGGCACGACCTTGGCTGCCTTCATGATGGGCTTCGTGCGTAACTCGTCGACGCTGACCCGCGTCGCGGGGATCGGTTCCGTTGCCTTCTTCTTCTACTACCTCGTCACCTTTGCGCTGTCGGTCACCGGCATGGTGGACATGCGGGCCGTCAACAACACCACCGTCTTTGGTATCCCGCTCGGCGTCATCATCGGCGTCCTCGCGGTCTTCATCGGCGTGCTATGCCTCGTGCGCGACTTCGACGCCGTCAAGGTCGGCGTCGCGAGCAACGTGCCCGAGAAGTACTCGTGGCTGTGCACCTTCGCCATCATGACCGACGTCATCTGGATCTACCTCCAGATCCTTAAGATTCTGTCCTACCTTATGCGCCGCAACTGACGTGCCGCTTCACCGACCCTAAGGAAAGACACCATGGAAAACATCTCTGTCGCCGGCGAGTTCGGCCGCAAGCCCGCCCTGTCCTTCGACGGCACCCCCTCCGACGAGCTCGTCGTCGAGGTCCTGCACGCTGGTGACGGCCAGATCGTCGAGGCCGGCGATACGATCACGTGCCACTACTACGGTGCGGTCTTCGGCTCCGACGTGGACTTCGATAACTCTTTCGACCGCGGCGGCGCCCTGTCCTTCCAGATTGGCGTCGGCATGGTCATCCCCGGGTGGGACGAGGGCCTCGTGGGTAAGCGCGTGGGCGACCGCGTCCTGCTGTCCATCCCCGCCGAGCTCGGCTACGGTGATCGCGGTGTCCCGCAGGCCGGTATCCCCGGCGGCGCGACCCTCGTGTTCGTCACCGACATCCTCGGTGTGAACTGATCTCATCGTTGACGGGGGCGGGTCGGCTTGTGTGCCGACCCGCCCCCGTTATGTTCGAGGTCCGATATGCCCATTACTCGCTGGGCAGAGCCGGGCAGGCGACGCCCGTGCGCGCATGGCATTCGTAGCCGCCCGGATTCTTGAACAGGTACTGCTGGTGATAGTCCTCGGCGTACCAGAATCGCGCGTTGGAATCGGCGTCGGGTGCGGTGGAGATAACGGTCTGGATGGGCCCGAAGCCGCGTGCGGACAGAACGTCCTGGTAGGCCTCGCGCAGGGCGGTCGCGTCGCGCAGCTGCTCCGGCGTCGTCGTCCAGATCTGCGAGCGGTACTGGTCGCCGATGTCGTTGCCCTGGCCGCCGACCTGCGTGGGGTCGTGGATCTCAAAGAAGAGACGAATCAGGTCGGCCGCGCTCGTCAGTGACGTGTCGAAGACGACGCGCACGGTCTCCGCGTGGCCCGTCGTATGAGAGCAGACCTGCTCATAGGTGGGATCAGGGGTATGCCCGCCCATGTACCCCGTCGCGGTGGTGACGACTCCGGGCGCGTTCCACAGGGCCTTCTCGACGCCCCAGAAGCACCCCGCTGCCAGGTAGATGACCTCCTGGCCTGCCCCGGCCTCGGCCCTCATATTCGAGCCGAGGACCGCGTGCGTCGTGGGCGCTACATCAGTGCGTGCGAGCGTGAAGATGTTGTTCATGCAAGACAGTATGCGCCACTAACCGCGTACATGGCGCGCTGCGCGGACGGAAATGGGGAAGTGGGCGGGTACGCTTGTGGGTGAACGAAAAGGAGGGACCGTGGCCGCAACTCAGGAACAGCCGCGCTGGAAACTATCCGACCTCATGGGCAGGCTTTCCGCCGCGCTGCCCACAAAGCACGCTGACGGACCCGCGCCCGCCCCCGTCATGGTGTCCGTGCGTGAGGAACACGAGGATGAACGCGACGTGACCCTCGCCGTCCCGCGGACCCTGCGCGTGGCCGCCGCGTTCTCGTGGCGCACCCTGGTCGTTGCCGGCCTGGTGATGGCCGTCCTGTGGGGTATCGCGCGCCTGACGATCGTCATCATGCCGGTGGCGATTGCGCTGACGGTGGCCGTGCTTCTGGAACCCCTCGTGTCCTGGATGCGGCGCCGTCTGCACCTCCCAGCGTCGCTGGCTGCGACCGTCGGCCTACTCGTCTTCTTCGCGGCCGTCGCCGGCGCGCTGAGCCAGGCGGCCGCCGAACTCATTCAGCAGGTCCCGCAGTTGGCGACGCAGGCCGCGGATGGTTTCCGCGCCCTGCTCGATGCGATCCTGCACAACGAGTTCCTGCAGAATGGCCCCCTCAAGATTGATACGACCGTCCTGACGTCCGCGGCTGAACAGCTGCGGGCCGAGTTGGTCAACTGGCTCAACACGAACAAGGAAACGCTGGCGACTGGCGCCCTGAACATCACCTCCTCGGTGGGCACGCTGGCCACGTCCGGCCTGACGATGCTGTTCTGCCTGTTCTTCTTCCTGAAGGAGGGGCGCTCGATCTGGCTGTGGTGCGTGCGCCTGCTGCCCGCCCCCGCGCGCGTCCCCGTCCACGAGAGCGCGATCCGCGGATGGGCGACATTCGGCTCTTACGTGCGTACGCAGATTCAGGTGGCGGCCATCGACGCGATCGGCATCGCCCTGGGCGCGTTCTTCCTGGGCGTACCTCTGGCCATCCCGATTGGTGTCATCACGTTCTTTGCTGCCTTCGTTCCGATCCTCGGTGCTCTGACCTCGGGCGTGATCGCGGTGCTGGTCGCGGCCGTTAATGGTGGCCTGACGAAGGCGATCATCATGCTGGTGATCATCCTGGTCGTTCAGCAGATCGAGTCCAACATTCTGCAGCCCTTCATGATGTCGAACGCGGTGTCCTTGCACCCCGTGGCCGTCATGCTGGTCATCACCGCGGGATCTGCGATTGCCGGTATCGCGGGCGCGATCTTCTCAGTGCCGATCGCGGCCTTTATCAACGCGACGGTCATGTACCTGCACGGCTACGACCCGATGCCTGAGCTGGCGACGGCTGAGGACCGCCCGGGTGGCCCTCCTGGTGCCCTTGAGGAAGAGATCGCGGCATCCTACGCGGGTAAGCCCGATACGCGCCCGTACGTGGCCCGCGAGGAGGCTGGTGAGGACGAGGTCGTGGCGTCGCTGGACGCTCACGTCGAGGTCCACGCGGAGGCTGAGAAGGGAGCTTCCGCGGAAGCACCCGCGGACACCGAGAGTGAGAAGCCTGGCGAGCCTCCGATGCCCCACGTCGAGGCCTAGGCATCCCACGCGTATAAACGCAGGAGCGGGTCCCACCATGAGGTAGGACCCGCTACACGTTGATAGGGGGCGAGGCCATGTGAGCCCCTGCGCTTGGGCTCAGCCTTCGAAGGGCACGGCCTCGATGATCTCGACGTCGATCATGCGGCCCGTGGGGGCCTCGAAGGAGAGCTTGTCGCCGGCCTTGTGACCGATGACAGCGGCACCCAGGGGAGCCTGGGCGGAGAAAACCTGGATGCCCAGGTCGCCGCCGGCGTCGCGCGAACCGAGCAGGAACTTCTGCTCGCGGCCCGCAACAAGGGCCGTGACGACCATGCCGGGCTCGACGATGCCGTCGTCGGCGGGGGTCTCGCCGACCTCGGCGTGCTCAAGCATCTCCTGGAGGGCCTGGATGCGGGTCTCGTTCATGGACTGCTCGTTGCGCGCGGCGTGGTAGCCGCCGTTCTCGCGCAGGTCGCCCTCCTGGCGGGCGGCGTCGATGAGGCGTGCGATCTCGACGCGCTTGACCTCAACGCGCTCCTTCAGCTCGTTCGCGAGCAGGTCGTACTGGGCCTGCGTGAGCCACTGTGTGTCAGCCATGGTTCCTCCAATGACGTGTGAGTAATCGAGCGCCGACACGGGTGCCGGCGCGCATGGTGTCGAGTGTAGCAACATTGCGCCAGGCCTCGGGTGTCGGGCACCTGGGTGGCGAGTCAGGAATTCAAGACTGCCAGGTAGACGGCGACGCAGTGGCAGGCCCACGCGGCGACGGTGAAGGCGTGGAATATCTCGTGGAAGCCGAACCAGGCGGGGGAGGGGTCGGGTTTCTTCGTACCGTAGACGATCGCTCCGAGTGTGTAGAGGACGCCTCCGGCGACGATGAGCCAGACGACGACCGGGCCGCCGCCCACCCACAGCTGGGGCAGATACCAGACCGCGACCCACCCGAGCGCGACGTAGACGAGGGTGGTGAGCCAGCGCGGGGCGGTGGGCCAAAAGAGGTTGAGGAGGATGCCGACGAGCGCCCCGCCCCAGACGACCGACAGGAGGACGGTTGCGTCGAATCGCTCAAGGAGAGCGATCGTGATCGGCGTGTACGTACCCGCGATGAGCAGGAAGATGTTGGAGTGGTCCAGGCGCTTCCACATGATCTCCCAGCGCGGCGCCCAGTAGAAGCGATGGTAGGTGGCGGAGACGCCGAAGAGGATGAGGGAGCATGCCAGGTAGACGGCGGATCCGATCTTCGTCGCCGTCGTGGGTGCCAGGCAGACGAGGACGATGGATGCGGCGAGAGACAGCGGGGTAGCGCCCAGGTGTAGCCATCCGCGCAGCTTCGGCTTGATCTGCACGAGCTGGCCCGAGAACCACTCCTTGGGCGTGAGCGATGCGATGTTCATTCGTTCCCCCGATCGAGCTGTCAACATTTCTTACGAGTCCGTAGGTTACTACGCCGTAACTTATTGTGACAGGCGTGTTCTCGCACTCCGAGAGTATTTCTGTTTCCCTGCGTCCCCGGGCGCGATACCCTTGATGGCATAAGACTACGCTGCACCGCGGGGTGCGACAGCATCAGGAGGGACACCATGGCCCAGTGGAACATGCTCTACGACATGTATGAGCGTCGCCTCAAAGCTGAGTTGTCTGACGCCGCCGTCCCCGCCCACATCGGGGTCATACTGGACGGTAACCGCCGCTGGGCAAAGTCCCTGGGCGCAACCGCCTCGCAGGGACACCGCGCGGGCGCGGGCAAGATCAGCGAGTTCCTCCAGTGGTCCGACGACGCGGGTGTGTCGATCGTGACGCTGTGGCTCCTGTCGACCGACAACCTGTCGCGCGAGGCCGGCGAGCTGGGCGAGCTGCTGCGCATCATCTGCGAGGCCGTCTCGCTCCTGGCCGACCAGGGGCGCTGGAAGCTGGCTGTCGTGGGCGACCTGTCTCTGCTGCCTGAGAAGGTTTCCGAGGACCTGCGTGCGTCCGTCGCACGCACCGCCGACGTGCAGGGAATGACCGTCAATATCGCGGTCGGCTACGGCGGCCGACACGAGATCACCGAGGCCGTGCGCGCCATGATGCGCGAGGCCTCCGCCCAGGGCAAGACCCTCGACGAGCTCGCCGACTCTTTCACCGACGCGGATATCGCGGCCCACCTGTACACGAAGGACCAGCCCGACCCCGACCTCGTCATTCGCACCTCCGGCGAACAGCGCCTCTCGGGCTTCATGCTGTGGCAGTCCGTGCACTCCGAGTACTACTTCTGCGAGGTCTACTGGCCGGACTTCCGGCGCGTCGACTTCCTGCGCGCCCTACGCTCCTACGCGCAGCGCGAGCGCCGCATGGGCAAGTAGGGACGCGCCGAACGCTACCTTGCGAACGAACGAGGCCGGACCCCGATGGGGACCGGCCTCGTGAACGTGTGCGTTGGAATCAGGCGAGCTCGTGCGCCCAGGGCGGATTCGCGCCCTTGCGCGACACCGTCACGTCGGACACGGCGCTCGCGCGGTCGATGATAGCGCGGACCTGCTCCTCGGGCAGGGTTCGCAGAGTCTCGCGAGCCTCGCCACCACGCAACCCCATGCCCCACATGGCGTCGATGATGCCACCCATGAAGGAGTCTCCCGCGCCGACCGTGTCGACGACCGGGACGTCCGCGGGGGTCTTCGTGAAGCGCAGGCCCGAGACGGTGGCGACCTCGCTGCCGTGCTTGCCGCGCGTGACCACCACGAGAGACGGTCCCATACCCAGCCAACGATCCACGACCTCGTCGATGGGAGCGCCGCCCGTCAGCCACTCGATGTCCTCATCCGACACCTTGACGACGTCCGACAGCGCAATGAAACGCTCAAGGGCGGCCAGTGCTGCCTCCGGCTCCCCCATGATCGAGGGACGCGCGTTCGGATCGAAGCACACGAGCGCGTGCTCGCGTCCACGGGCCAGCGCATCGAGGACCGCAGAAGCACCGGGCTCGATGATCGCGGAGATCGAACCGGCCTCAAGGATCTGAGCGGTCGCCGGAACCTTGATCGGCGGAGTCGGCGCCCACTCCAGGTCGAAGGTGTAGGAGGCTGCGCCCGACTCGTCCAGGCGTGCCAGGGCCGTCGACGTGTGCGAGGCGCCGCGTGAGGCCGCGGTGACGTGCACGTCGGAATCGTTCATGTGGAAGTCGATGAGGCGGCCGCGCTCGTCCAGACCGATCCACGTCGCCAGAGCCACCGGGCGGCCGAGGCGCCCCAGCGTCAGGGCGACGTTCGCGGGAGAGCCACCGGGGATCTCAACGGGGAAGTCGGGCTGCTCATACGTCATGACGACGTCGATGAGCGCCTCGCCGATCGCGAGAATGTGGGGGCCAGATTGCACCGTCATGGTGTCTCCTCACCTGCGTGTGAGCGGATCTACAGAATGTACATTAGCGTGCTTCCGCGCCGGGTGTCACCGTGCGTTCAGAAAGACGCGTCTGGGCGCCGTCCAGGATCTGGGAACAGCGCGCTGCCAGGGCTTCGCCGCGTTCCCACATTGTGAGAGTGTCCTCCAGCGGCGCCTGTCCTCCCTCGAGGGTTTGGACGATGCGCACGAGCTCGTCGCGCGCCTCCTCGTAGCCGAGGGACTGGGGATCGGGGAGCTGGTCGTTCGTGGTCATAACAGTGTTCCTTTGTGTGAGAAGTCTGGGGACGAGGCCGGGGCGGGCCCTGCGGATCAGGCGTCTGTGTCGGGGGTGTTCGGGGCGGGAGTGGGGTTCGTAGCCCCCACGACCTGGGCGACCATGCGGCCCGACGCCAGGATGCCTTCGATGAGGTCGCCCTTCTTGATCTGCGCCGAGGACGTGATGAGGGTGCCCGACGGGGTCTTCAGGAGCGCGTAGCCGCGGTCCAACGTCGCCTGCGGGGACAGGGCCGTCAGCGTCGCGCGCGAACGCGTCAGCTGCTGGCGCTCCGACGCGAGCCGACGCTCGATCGCCGCCCGCAGCGCGCTCACCTTCTGCGCGAGGGCCACCCGGTGCCCCTCGACGATCGCCTCGGGGCCCTGAAGCACCGGGCGCGACGCAATGAGCGTCAAGTTCGAGCGCTCCGTCGCCAGACGCGCCCCCAGCGCCCCGCGCATGCGGGTCAGCGCCTGGGAGATGCCGTCGCGCTCGCGGGCGCGGTCCGGCACGATGCGCCGAGCCGCGTCCGTCGGGGTCGACGCCCGGTAGTCAGCCACCAGGTCCAGCAGGGGAGAATCGCCTTCGTGTCCGATCGCGGAGACGATGGGGGTGCGGGCGTTTGCGGCGGCGCGCACGAGGCGCTCGTCGGAGAAAGGCAGGAGATCCTCGACCGCGCCGCCACCGCGCGCGATCACGATGACGTCCACGTCGTCCATCGCGTCCAGCTCGAGGAGCGCACGGCCCACCTCGGGCACGCAGTGGTCACCCTGCACGGCGACCTCGCGAATCTCGAAACGCGCGGCCGGCCAACGGTCCGACGCGTTGACGACCACGTCGTCCTTCGCCTTGGCGCCCCGCCCGCAGATCAGGCCGATCGTGCGCGGCAGGAAAGGCAGAGGCTTCTTGCGCGCATCGGCGAACAGGCCCTCGGCGGCCAGGCGGGCGCGCAGCGCCTCAATCTGCGCCAGCAGGTCACCCACGCCCTGCAGGTGAATCTCCGCGGCCTGCAGATTCAAGCGGCCCGATCGCTCCCAGAACACCGGCTTCACGCGCGTCACCACGCGCGCGCCCTCGGTCAGCGGCGTCGAATCCATGACGCCCGCCCACGCGGTCACCGTCATCGACGTGTCCGTCTGCAGGTCCCGCAGCGTCAAAAAGTGCATCTTCGCGCCCGGACGCACCTTGTACTCGACGACCTGGCCCTCCACCCACAGGGGGCTCATGCGGTCCACGTACACCTTGATGTTCTCCGTCAGCCTGCGCAGCGGCCACGGATTATCGCGCGTCGTGTCGGCCGCCTTCGCGGCGGGCGGACGAGGCTGGGGCGTGCCGCTCGGAGGCGGCGCAGCAGGGGTAGCAGGCAATGTCACGTCCCTCAGCATGCCACACGAATAGCCCCTCCGCGCTGCCGCGCCCCGCCCCTGTGGACAGCCCCTCTCGCCCGGTCGGGTGAGCGTGAGGGGGCGCCCGGGCCCGCCCCGCGCCCAGGGCGGTCGGGGAGCGGGGGTGGCCCCGGCCTCGTCGATGAGGAGCGTGTGGGATTGCCACGAGCTCGCGCACGCCTCGGTCCCCGGGCGCTAGTGTGGATGCATGAATGAAAACGTCGACCTGCGTGCCAGCGCCGAATCCCCCCTGCCCGCCTCCCACGGCGAGGGCAGCGGCCGCATTCTCTTGGCGGCCCCGCGCGGATACTGCGCCGGCGTGGATCGCGCCGTCGACGTCGTCGAAAAGGCCCTCGAGCTCTACGGCGCGCCCGTGTACGTGCGCAAGGAGATCGTCCACAACAAGTTCGTCGTCGAGTCGCTGACCAAGCGCGGCGCGATCTTCGTGCAGGAGACCGACGAGGTGCCCGAGGGTGCCCGCGTCGTCTTCTCCGCGCACGGCGTCTCCCCGGCCGTCCACGAGGCCGCCGCCACCCGCCACCTCGCCACGATCGACGCGACCTGCCCGCTCGTGACCAAGGTGCACCGCGAGGCCGTGCGTTTCGCGAAGGAAGACTACGACATCATCCTGGTGGGTCACCAGGGCCACGAGGAGGTCGAGGGCACATTCGGCGAGGCCCCCGACCACATCCAGGTCGTCGGCACCCCCGACGAGGTCGAGGGCGTCGTCGTGCGCGACCCCTCGCGCGTCGTGTGGATCTCCCAGACCACGCTCTCCGTCGACGAGACCCGCGAGACCGTGGACCGCCTGCGCCAGCGCTTCCCGCAGCTCATCGACCCGCCATCGGACGACATCTGCTACGCCACCCAGAACCGCCAGGGCGCCGTGAAATTCATCGCGCCCCAGGTGGACGTCATGGTCGTCGTCGGATCGGCGAACTCCTCGAACTCCGTGCGCCTCGTCGAGGTCGCGCTCGAGGCCGGGGCGGGCGCCGCCTACCGCGTCGACAAGGCCGACGAGCTCCAGGAGGCCTGGTTCGAGGGGGCCCAGACCGTGGGCCTCACCTCCGGCGCCTCCGTGCCCGAAATCCTCGTGCGCGACGTCATCGAATGGCTGCAGGAGCGCGGATTCCCCACCGTCGAGGTGGCCCGCACCGAAACCGAATCGACGACCTTCGCGCTGCCCCGCGACCTGCGCGCCGACCTCAAGAACGCCGGCATGGCACCCGCGCGCCCCCACGCGCCCCGTGTCGCCGGGCCAAACCACACGAAGTAGGGCAACGTCACCGGGCCTGCTCCGATAGGATGGGGGCGTGTCTCTTACTATCGGTATCGCTGGACTGCCCAACGTCGGCAAGTCCACCCTGTTCAATGCCCTGACCCGTGCGACCGTGCTCGCCGCGAACTACCCCTTCGCGACCATCGAGCCCAACGTCGGCGTCGTGCCCCTGCCCGACCCGCGCCTGAACACGCTCGCGGAGATCTTCGGCTCCCAGCGCATCATCCCCGCCACCGTGTCCTTCGTCGACATCGCCGGCATCGTGCGCGGCGCCTCCGAGGGTGAGGGCCTGGGCAACCAGTTCCTGGCCAACATCCGCGAGGCCGACGCGATCTGCCAGGTCACGCGCGCCTTCTCCGACCCCGACGTCGTGCACGTTGACGGCAAGGTGGACCCGGCCTCGGACATCGAGACCATCAAGACCGAGCTGATCCTCGCCGACATGCAGACGATTGAAAAGCAGATCCCGCGCCTCGAAAAGGAGGTGCGCGGCAAGAAGACCGAGCCGATCGTCCTCGAAACCGCGCGAGCGGCTCTCGAGCTGCTGGAGCGCGGCGAGCTGCTGTCCGGCCCCGAGGGCGCCAAGCTGGACCAGGACGCGCTGCGTTCCTTCCAGCTCATGACCTCCAAGCCCTTCATCTTCGTGTTCAACATGGACGCCGCCGAGATGGACAACGAGGAGATGAAGGACGAACTACGCTCCCTCGTAGCCCCCGCCGAGGCCATCTTCCTGGACGCCCAGTTCGAGGCCGAGCTGGTCGAACTGGACGAGGAGGACGCCCGCGAGATGCTCGCCGAGTCCGGTCAGGACGAGTCCGGCCTGGACAAGCTGGCCCGCGTCGGCTTCGACACCCTGGGCCTGCAGACCTACCTCACCGCCGGTGAGAAGGAAGCGCGCGCCTGGACGATCCACAAGGGCGACACCGCCCCCAAGGCCGCCGGCGTCATCCACACGGACTTCGAAAAGGGCTTTATCAAGGCCGAGGTCGTCTCCTTCGATGACCTGGTCGAAGCCGGCTCCATGGCCGCCGCGAAGGCCGCCGGCAAGGTCCGCATGGAAGGCAAGGACTATGTGATGGCGGACGGTGACGTCGTGGAGTTCCGTACGGGGCTTACGTCTGGTGGGAAGAGATGAGGCTCCCAACGCGACTATCTGGGTTGCTCCTTAGCGTAGACCAAGACTGCCGCGATAGTAGGGCCGGAGAGGTAGCTGAGCAGGGGTTATGACAGTTAGTATCAACCGCGAACGAACGGCACTATGGGCTGAGGATTGGCAGAGGTCGGTCCTCTTGTATAACACGTGGTTTATGGAAGCGGCACCTGAGGCATATCGTCGAGCGCGCGCGGAAGTAGTTAATGATGTCGAGCGCCTGTTCAAGGCCACTGACTATATGCGTTTATTAACTCCCGACGTTATTAAGGAAAGTCCTGGTATCGTTTCGACGCTTCGACAATCGACAGCTCCGCCGATCGCCAGAGATCGACTCATGGGTCTCGCAGGGTCTAAGAAAAGCTTCTTAGAGACACTTGAGAAAGAGAATCGTCTTCCCCCGCGGATGAAACCGCATGAACTCAATGCGCATCTCAGCAGGATTTGTCGTGTTGTGGAAAATATGCTTGACCTGACTTTGTTCCCGTGGCTCGCTACTGGTAGTGAACCTACGCCGCAACAAATTGAGATTGCTGCCGTCATTGTTGGCGATCGAAGAACTAATGTTCTGACTGATCCCGTGATTCGAAATGTCCAAGAGGCGAGGCAAATTGCGGTCATTAGAAACTGGCTGGAATCTAAGGGATATGTTCATCGTCAAATACCCGCAGCGACTGACATTCGTGACATGGATCCTGGAACATATGCTATCCATCAGAATGTACCAGTGTTCAGTGAAAATGGGATTCGGACGGACATGCCTATCGACGTAGTGATTCAACCTCGACAAGCTTTGGACTCGGGTATGCCATTGCTAATCGAAGCTAAAAGTGCTGGCGATGAGACAAACACAAACAAACGACGTAAAGAGGAAGCGCAAAAGGTTCACCAACTTAGAGCTTCTTACGGAGATGAAGTCGATTTAGTACTGTTTTTAACCGGTTATTTCTCGCCAGGTTACCTTGGTTATGAGGCGAGTGAACGGATTGACTGGGTTTGGGAACATCGAGTCGAGGATTTGGCCCTTGCTGGACTTTGAGAGAATAGATCTAGAGTCTCGTCGACTTTCAATCCAGCAGTTGCTTGACGCAGAGCGTTCTGCCAAGCAACGGAATGAGACAGGTCAGTTTGCAACGCCGCCGCAGCTAGCTGAAGATGTAATGCGTTTCGCCCTAAGCTTGCATGGAAGACGAGAGGTGCGATTCCTGGAGCCTTCATGTGGGTCGGGCGCGTTCTTTTCAGCTTTGCTCGAACAAAACCAGAATGCGGAGTTAGCTGAAGCGGTAGGGGTTGAGCTGGATAACCGTTTCGCCACTGCTGCTAGAGATTTGTGGGGTGAGGCTGGTCTTAAAGTAGTTGAAGGCGACTTCTTGGCCGTTTCTGCTCAGTTAGGCAATAGCTTTAATCTTTTAGTGGCTAACCCGCCGTATGTCCGACACCATCATCTTGATCCTTCCCAGAAGCTCGCTGGACAAAGAAGAATTCAAAAAGAGTTAAATCTTAAAGTGAGTGGTTTGTCGGGACTTTATGTTTACTTCATGCTTTTATCCCATCAACTGCTAGCGCCCGGCGCGGTGAGCGCGTGGTTGATTCCTTCCGAGTTTCTAGACACGAATTATGGAAGAGTGATACGCCAATACTTAGTCGAGAAGGTTACGCTCAATAGAATTCATCGTTTCGATCCTGAGGAAATGCAGTTCAGTGATGCTTTGGTGACTTCATCGGTGGTTGTTTTTACTAACGAGCGTCCGATTGGTGATCACAAGGTTGCGTTTAGTCGAGGGGGGACAGTCTGTGAACCTCAGCAGGTTCGGTATTACAGCCAGCAGTCCCTAGATTTTAGCCGAAAGTGGGGTCCTTTATTTTTCGATCACGGTAATCGTGAACTGGGAACTTTTCCGCGATTCGATGAATTCTTTAAAATTCGACGAGGTATTGCCACAGGTAACAACGATTTTTTCATTTTGCCTCGAGAGCGCATTGAGGCACTGGGGATTAGGCGAGATAATGTGACACCGATAATGCCTGCTCCTCGATACGTGCGACAGGAAATCGTCGAGTCATCGTTGGAGGGGTATCCAATGCTCGATCATCAGCTCGCCGTATTGCAACCGTCCGCGAACAGTGTAGGTGAGTTGAGAGAGTCAGACCCTGCCCTCGCTGACTATCTCGGGCAAGCTGACGAGAAGATCCTTAATGCCTATCTCGTGAAGTCTCGAAGAGTGTGGTTTAAGATCGAGCGACGCGATCCAGCGCCTATCTTGTTGACATACATGGGACGAGGCTCTGTGAAGAGTAATAAACCGTTCCGCTTTATTCTCAACAAATCGCAAGCCATCGCCACAAATATGTACCTGATGTTGTATCCAATCGGGGCGCTCGCGGATGCCATTGAACTTAATCAGATTTCGATTGAGTCTGTCTTTGAGACGCTTTTATCTATCAGTGCCGAAGAGCTACTTGATGGTGGGAGAGTGTATGGAGGGGGTCTGCGAAAAATCGAACCTGGAGAACTTGCTTCAATGGACGCTCGCGCTATTGCGCACATGATTCCGGGGTATCGTCTCGCAGAGCCTGATCCTCAGCTCTTCTAACGGTAAGTTCTGGCATATAAGATCGTATGCTGATACTTTTTCGCACCGAGGCCCACTGAATGAGAACTTCTCGGACGGGATGCTTGAATTGATGATCGCGCTCAGGTCGTGTTTCTTCTGGTGAGAAGCCCCTGTTAGCTGGTTAGGGTAGATCTATCTCATCGGTTAGGGTTTACGCCTCCATATATCGTTAGGCGGATGCGAAATTGAGTTTCGCACGGGGCTTACATCTAAGCGTTAAACTTGAGGTATGAAACCTACCTCCAACCAACCAATCCGTGCGGCCATCTACCTGCGCATCTCCCTTGACCGCGAGATGGACGGCCTTGCCATCGACCGCCAACGTGAAGACTGTGAGGAACTCGCGAAAAACCGTCACTGGGAAGTCGTTGAGACCTACGTTGATCAGTCGATCTCTGCCTCAGACCGGACAAAGAGACGGCCAGCCTACGAACGTATGGTCCAAGACTACGAGGCAGGTCTCCTCGACGCGATCATCTCCTATGACCTTGATCGTCTCACCCGCCAACCTCGGGAGTTGGAGGACTGGATCGACCGAGCTGAACGGCATGGCCTTCTCCTCGTCACCGCCAACGGCGATGCCGACCTCAGTGCTGACGGCGGGCGTATGTACGCGCGTATCAAGGCAGCAGTAGCCCGAGCCGAAGTCGAGCGTAAAGGCGCTCGACAATCTCGTGCTCAACGTCAACGTGCCGAGCAGGGGAGACCTCCGAAAGGTGTTCGGCCTCTCGGCTACATGATTGACGGCAGCGTGATCCCCGCCGAAGCGGAAGTTGTCAGAGGTATTTACGCTGCGTTCCTACGCGGTAACTCACTCAACTCCATCGCCCGTGCTTTAAGCGGTGTGGAAGGCGATGACGTGGCAACGGGACTGGCACAGTTCCCCTTGCACAGTCGCACGCTCGTCATTGAGAGGAATGAGAGGCGAATTGCCGAAGGTAAAACGCCTCGTCCGCTGCCCGCTCAAAAGCCTTGGCTCGCTTCAACAATTCTGTCAATCCTGAGAAACCCTCGCTATGCGGGCTATTCCGTCTACACAAACATACGAGATCGTAAGGCCCCAGCAGGAGAAAGTCGCCGAAAAGCGATCAAAGACAACATTGTGCGCGACACGAACAATGAACCCGTGCTCGGGCAGTGGGAAGCAATCATAGAGCCTGACACATGGTGGACTGTCCAAAATCTGCTTGACGACCCCACGCGAGTAACTAACCGCACCGGATCAACCGTACGCAAGCATCTAGGCGCAGGGCTTTACCGTTGCGAAGTGTGCGGAAAACCCGTCATTACACGCGCTCGGTACTACAGCTGCAAAGAAGGACACCTGAACCGTAGCCGCACGGTCATTGACGACTACGTGAGAGCCGTTGTCATTGAGCGACTTAAACGAAAAGACCTCAATAGGCGCAAGAAGCAGCTGGACCCACAGGCTCAAGACGCTTTTTCCCAGCGTATCGCTGAACAGCGAGCACGAATTGCACGCGCAGAACACGACTATGACGCTGAGATTATCGAAGGTGCTGACCTTGCTCGTATCCGAAAGGCTGCACGAGATGAAATACAGCGTCTAGAGGCTGAGAGACTCGCGTCGGGCACCGGGGTAGTACTCGGGCACATCCTCGGTGTAGAAAACCCTGCAGAAAGCTTTCTAGATGCGTCAATCGCGGTGCAACGAACTCTCATTGACACGCTCATGACCGTGACCCTCAAGAAAGCAGCACAAGGCCGTAAAGGATTTGACCCCGATTCCGTCACCATCGAATGGAAATAGAGGGCCTTTGGACCATTAAAAATCACTTGAAGAAGAAGGATTATCGCTCAGCGCCCCTACGGGGCGCGGAGGTCATCATCAACGAACGTCGGGCTCGCAAGGGAAAACGCCTGCACACACTGCACACATCTGCACACATGGTGTGTGCACCACTTTTCGTTGATATGACAGGCGAAAGTGGCTGCTACACACATGCACACACGGAACCCAACTTCTTCTATAGGGGAGAAAATATGGCGTATGTTCTCTACCTCAGTAAATATGTATTGAGGTGTGTGCATGTGTGCAGAATAAGGACGTTTCATTGAGATAGCAGTGAAAAGTCGCTGCACACATCGCTGCACACATGCACACATGATGTGTGCAGTTACGCTGCTCCACCTCCACGAGGAATACAAAAACGATAAAGATCATCCCCCCCTAAGCGGTAAATATCCTCCTCCCGCTCATTCTCGGAACTCAGGTCGCAATGCGACCTCGAGCTACTCATTGGAGGTGGGGTCGTCCATGTGCGTCCTTTCCAAAGCTGGAGTGCCCGGCCTCACCTCCACCTACTCGGGAGGTTGGAATGATTACGCAAACTACTGTTCGTCCATCGGTCTGGATCGGCTGTCTACCTTGCTACAACCAGGGCATACTCAACGGGAAATGGTTCCCGGCAGAAGAAGCCGGTGAAGTGACGCCTGAAGACTTGCACCAAGGCCCCACAGCTCACGAAGAGCTATGGATCTTCGATCATGAGGGGTTCCCTCGCGGAACAGGTGAAATGTCACCCGATACCGCACAGCTTTGGGGTGAGGTCTTCGATGAGGTCGGAGAGGAACAGTGGCCTGCACTGCTCGCTTGGGTAGATTCCGGCTGTTATGTTGCAGAAGGTGATGATCTACCAAGCGTCTCCGACTTCGAGGAGCGCTATTGCGGCTGCTGGGACTCGTTCGAGGACTACGCTACGCAGCTCGCTGAAGACATCTGCCTGATGGAAGGATGGCCTGAGGAAGCTAAGCGTTTCTTCGACTGGGACGCATGGATCCATGACCAAGAATTCGACTACACCATCACCGACGCGCCTGATGGCGGCGTCTTCGTCTACAGATCGTTATGACACAATACCCCGGTTACCTCACTTGAACTGCGCCCCGAAACTTGGACGCGTTTAATGGTAGCCGTTATGCGGCTTCCCGTAGGGCCTGATCCCGGTATTCTGCCGGGGTCAGGCCCTTGAGCTTTACTTGGCGTCTTGTTGTGTTCCAGTGCGTGATGTAGGTGGCGAGGTCGGCTTTGAAGGTCTCGAAGGTTGGCCAGTCTTGGCCGCGAAAGAACTCGTCCTTGAGGTGGCCGAAGACCTGCTCAGTGGCGCCGTTGTCGATGCAGTTGCCTTTGCGTGACATGCTCTGGATGAAACCGTTATCGGCGAGCGTGCTGATGTAGGTCTCGTGTTGGTACTGCCACCCCATGTCCGAGTGCAAGATCGGCTCGACCCCTGCTGGTTTGGCGTCCATGAGCATCTGGAGCATCTCTTGTTGCTGGGCGAGGTTAGGGCACATAGAGATGGAGTAGGCGACGATCTCTTTGCTGGCAAAGTCGTAGACCGGAGCGAGGTAGGCCTTACCGAAGGAGAGCTTGAACTCGGTGACATCGGTACCCAATTTCTGCCAGGGACCGGTCGCCTTGAAGTCGCGGCCGATAATGTTTGCGAAGCTTTGCCCCACGTCCCCCTTGTAGGAGTTGTACCTGTGGTAAGCCCTCTCGCGGCGTATGCCACAGCGCAAACCCATCTCACGCATCATCTTCAAGACCGTCTTGTCGGCGATGCGCTCCCCGTCCTCAGCGCGCAGGCACATGGCGACCTGCCTGTGACCGCACCCGTTGGGGGTTCGCGAAAAGATCTGCGCGACCTTGGGACGTAGCTGCGCCCGGGTCACGCCCTTGGGGTGAGCCAGCGCGTAGTAGTAGCTCGACCTGGCAAGACCAGCAACCTCGAGGAGATCACCCACCGCGTGTCCACGCCCTGAAAGCTCAGCGACCACTAGGGCTTTGTCCCGGTTTGGGAGCGCCTCTGTGCCTTCAGGGCAATCGATTTTTTTAGGTACGCCACCTGCGCCTCAAGCTTGCGCACGCGCTCGGCGAGTTCCTCCTCACGCGTTGGGAGCACCGCCCGCACCGACCCCTTCGGCCTGCCCTTAGGCTTAGGCATGAGGGCCTGCGCGCCGCCCTCACGGTACAACCTGCACCACTGCTTCAACGGTGTCGCGCTCGCAATACCGAAACGCACCATCGCCTCAGGCTTACTCATCCCGCCATCAACCACGGCGCTCGCTGCGGCGACCTTGGTCTCATAGTCGTATCTGGCCTGCTTTACTCCCATGGCAAGAAGCCCATCCTTCCCAATTGCGCGGTACGTCTTCTGCCAGTGTCGCACGGCCTCAGCAGACACACCCAGCCTCTTGGCGGTCAAACCATAGCCACATCCCCTCTCAAACATCTCCACCGCCTGCTCCCGAAGCAAACGATCATGCCTCAACCCCAGATCCACAGACACGAAAAGCCTCCCATTCCCTGGACTTCAATTTCGATGTCCAAGAAACGGGAGGCAGTTCAACTGGTAACCGGGGTATTGTTTCCTCACATGTCACGGCCCAAGCACTCACCTCAGTTCGTTGTACACCCACTGACTCACTCTCAACACTGCCCAGACAAAGAATGCAGCACCGCCAAGTGTTGCCAGCGCGATCAACACCTTATGCCACCACACCGAAGCCGCCGTGAACAAGCCCCATGCCCAGCCAAAGAGCGGGCCGATGCCGAACATGTTCCCAACGCCCCACACGAGGCCACCCACAAGGATCAGGGCAATCAAAAGGGGGATAAGAGCAAGCGCAATCCGCGAAACACTCACAAAATTTACTTGACGTTCGTAACGCTTAACTGTTTCCTCTACCCCCCTCATCTCACTGAGGAGCCCTTGAAGCTCTGTACGGGCTTCTGAGAGCCTTTCAGCCCCTAGGGTGGATACATCCTCACGGAAGCCCTCAAGATCGCTCCTGAGGCCGTCTACGGGTTCTTGAACGGCCTGGTCGAAGCGTTCGTCAACCTTATCCGCAATCCAACGACCTACATCATCAAGCCAACGCTTTGCCTTCTCATCGTCAAGTACTCTCGATTTCGCATGTACCTCCTTAGTGAGATCCTCAAAGGCCGTAGTCATAGTCGTCATCTTTTCGTTGATCTGCTTTGTCATCGAAAATGCTTGCAGATCGGATTGCGTCACTGTGCTTCCATCGCTCAGCTTCACTGCTCCGCTTAGGCTCCGCTGCTTCGCGACTTCGGCTAGTGTCTTCTCGATCTCGTTCAGCCTGTTCTTCGTCTCGTCGTCGAGCTGCGTCTGCGAGGGCTGCTCGTGCTGCTGCGAGCTCAACTCTTTCACCTGATTGATCGCTGCGGTCAGCGCCTCGTCCATCCCCTCGAGAAAGTCGCTCGTCGCATTGTTTGCCTCCGTCAACTTGCGTGACTGAGCCTCTACGGCGTCGAGCCTCAACGTCAAGGACGCTAACGTCTCCGAGTCTTGTTGTTCCTGCATGATCTTGTCCAGAGCGCTCATGCTGCTCTCCCTTCTGTGTAATAGTCTTATTCTGTTGACGGAATGCGAAGATCTCTCCAACACCCTTCGCTGTGAACTCATCGCAGAGCGACGATGCCTTACGCCGTCCCCACTTACCGTTATCCTCACGTCGCATGGAGTACGTCCAACCATCCCGATCCGTGACGCGCAAACGTACCTCATGCTCAGCGAGCACCTGCTCGAACGACTCACGATCAACCGAGCGCTGATCGAAGAGCGCCTCCATCACTATGTCTCCGAGCTTCTGCTCGAAACCGCCGTCCTTGAACGCGCCGCGACGCAGATCCCAATCAGGCTTGGGCATCTGTGGATCAGGAAGCACCTGACAGCCCTCATCACGCATGAGTTGGTCATTAACTTGCCGAAGACCACGAGACCACGAGCGACATCGAGACAGTGCTTTCCCAGTGAGGTTGTCGTGATTCACAACGTAGATGTGGTTGTGCAAGTGCCCACCCGCACTATCGGTGTGCGTCACGACAAGAAAGTCTGCACTGTTCATGCGCTTGGCAAGCTTCACACCGAGGTCATGCACGCGTTGGATGTGCTCAGGATTATTCACATCGAACTCCTCAGGAGAGAAGTTCTGCGTGTAGGTGTACATCTCGTTGCGACGACCAATTGCACGGATTTGCTCAGCACGCGCAACAATCGCCTTCGGTCCACCCATCGAGCACGTGTACCACTCAGTACGGGTGTCCTTATCCTCATCCTCAAAGCGCTGATAACGATCCCCACTTCTGCCGTACAACGCGTACGCAACAGCTGATCGCGCATTCGTCGTCGGCTGTACGTTGACCGTGCTCATAGACTTACCTCGTCTCTGAACGCCGCACGTACCTCATCCACCCTGTCAATGACCTTAAGAAGAAGATCATCGTTAACAGCAGATCCAGATCGCTTAACCTGATACAGAGTCACACCGACACGACGCAACTGCTCAACCGCCCTCGCTTTCTCGGGCGACGGCATCGGCACCGCTGCCTGAGCAGCGAGTGCCTCCACCGCGTGGCTACGTGCGTCCAGCGCATCACGCAGGACAGCACGCACCCACGTGCTCGGCTTCACGCCGAACTCCCGAGCTTCACGCTTTACAGCGCCAAGCTCGGTACGCGTCACCCTCACATCGATATGTGCATCGAGGATGACGCGCGCATCTGCCCCCTGTGTTGTCTCCTCTGTCGCCGGGGCAGATGCATTCGTATTACCGCCCTCCTCCTCAAGCACATTGAGAGGCGGCAATACGACACTGCCAGCAGGCCTGTTGTCGGACGATCGGAGCAAGCTCCTCTGTCCTCCAACATGCAGCTGGCCCACGTCCTCGTTCGCGTTGCTCACTGCGGGCGAGGGGGAGGTCACCCCGTGCTGCACAGCAGCAGACGAGGTGACCGAGGGCTGCGCAGGACGCGCCTTCACGCTCTGCTCCGTGCTGGTCGCACGAGCAGAGATGTAAGGCTTCATGCCCTGCGAGACGAAGCGCGCTGACCTCACTTCGTAGCCGGTCATTGCGCCTCGCCTCCGTCGTCATGCACAGCCTCCGACTGCGCCTTCCGACGAGCACGAGCAGCCTTCGCGCGCGCGGCACGAGCAGCACGCCGCTGCTCCTCCTGCTCCTTCTGCTCCTTCTCCTCCTGCTCGATAAGCGAGGCAGCTCGCTCACGGTACTGAGCGAAACGCTCAGGCTCATACTGCTCTATAAGGCGAGCAACACGAGCGAGGAGTTGCTCCTCCTTCCGAGCCTCCTGCTCGTGTATCTCCTTGAGTTCAGCAAGATACTTCTTCTTAGCTGCCTTCTCGAGTTCCTTGACGTTAGACATTGTTCATGTCCTCCTTTTCATTTTGTGTGTTGATGCCGCTGCCCAGACGGCGAGAGGGCTAGATTGTGGTGATCGGCTGAAGACGAACGAGGCCACGGCCACGAGGGTGGTTCTCAAAGAACAGGGGGTGTCCAGCGGACGTGTCTCCCCATTCGGTTCCAAGCGCGTACCCGTACTCTTTGGCAAGCGGTTCGTCGTCCCAGTACCGCCCCCACATGACGGGGTTCTCGTCGCGTCCCATAAGGCGGAACTGGGGTGCACTCTCGCCGTCGAGGATCACCTTCAGACGCTCTCGGAACTTCCGGTAGGAGATCACTCGACCCGAGGGATTGGTTTGTCTGAACCAAGCGACGTACGTCGCGAACAGGAACTCGACAGGTAGAACATTGGACACCAGTCGGTGTGTGTTCTCGCCCCACCAAACGCGAACCGGATCGTTGTTGAGCTTGACGTCCTCGCCGAGCTCGACGGCCTTCGCTCCGACGATGAAATCGTCGGAGTCGGGCAGCTCCAGCGCGACTTTGAGGACGTATTCCAGGACCTCAGGATCACGCATGAACTTGTCTTTAATGGACGAATCCCGAGCTCCCGTGAAGCACTTGTCGAACGGCAGAAACACGAACCGTCGCCACAACGAGTCGGTCTTATCCGCGAACTCGGGAAGGTCGTTTAAGCACTGGACCATGATTCCGCGAGGTCGCCACTGGACAGCACGCTGGTTCTTTCGGTCGATCGTGATGACCTCATGGGTGATGTACTGCTTCAAGTCGCTCGCCGTCTCGGTGAAGACGCTCACCGAGTTCTCGTCGGTGAAAACCGCAGACTTACCGAAGAGCGGCTCGGTACCGAATCGGTCGCCGAACTTCTTGATCGGCACAGATGCCCAGTTGCCAGCTCCCACGAGCTCTTTGAGTAGGACGAGCAGAGTGCCCTTCCCACCTTCGCCCTTAGACGAGTAGAAGCACACGGCTTTGTCGTAGTTCTTGTGGACTCGAAGAGCCGCCGTGATCGTCTGCCAGACGAGCGCGACCCGTTCCATGTCGCCCGTAAAGAGATCCGCCAACCACGAGTTGAACTCCCAGGGCGAGCCGTCCTTCAACGTGCGCATCGGAGATACAGCGTTTGGGTTGTAGGCGGTCATGCACTTGGTCAGGTACACGCGATCTGGCGAGAACGCTTCGAGCGTGCGAGTCTCAACGTTGTAGATGCCGTTGTCCACCGGGACAAGGTGAGGCTCAGTACACTCAGCCACGAGCGGCGCAAGCGAGCGCAATTGGACGTACACCTCGGAGACGAGATAGCGATTCATCATCCTCGTGTACGGCGCCAGCAACTCATACACGCCCTCGCGCTCGGTAACCTCGCGGTACGTGCCCTTGAAGCGGCCAGAGGTGTGATACCGCATGAGCGGCATCTTCGCTACCTCATCAGTCTCCTCACCGACCAGCACGACGCAATGCTCTGCGGCAATGAACTGAGCGAGCATGAACGGCGGCAGGTTCTCCGGCGCACACTTCACCACACAACTGCCCTTGTTCGCCTTGATAATCACGAGGAAGTTACGGATCAGGTCGAACGCCTTGCGATCCATCTGCCGACCACGGTTACGGCCTATGAGTCCCCGGTCGTTCGCCCAGCGGATCACCGTCTCGGAGATGAGACTGTAGAACTCGCTTGGGGTGATCAACGCGCCCTTGTCGATGAGGTGCATCAGGCTTTCGATGGCGTCGTCTTCGATGGTAGGATGGACGTTGAACTCGACGGCCCCCGTGTCCCCCTGGATGCGGGGGCTTTCGTTTGTGTCGCTCATAGCACACCTCCAAGCGCGAAGCGGAGGCGTGCGATCTGATCATCGCTCAGGCGAGGCGCGGCATCGACAAGCGCCTTAATATGCGACTCAACCGGATCAGCATGGACCGGTTGAACAAGCGTTTCGAGGTCCTTACGAAGCACCTTGATGCGCGCACCTGTCTTGTAAGCAGGGAGTTTGCCCTTGGCAATCCACGAGCGAAGGGTTGAGTACGCGCCATAACCAAGCTGCTGTGCTTCTTGGAGCGTGAGGTAATGAGAGTTTTCAAGCGGGGTAGTAGTAAAAGAACTTTCTGGCATGAGAGCCTCCAGAGAAAGGCACGCTAAACGTGCGTCTGTCCTCTGGTCCGCTTGCTCATAGACGGCGCGCTCATATGGCGCCCAAACAGCCAGAAAGGGATCCGCTACGGATTCAACATCCGCCTGTCCCGCCCTAATTTCGGGTGACTCAGCCTCGACCGGTAACCAACCGATCTAAGCACCCTCTGAAAACTTGAGATCAGAGGGGGCGGTGGGCGAGACCGCCTATTGCATTCTCCTAAGGGGCTTACGAGACCCCACACGTAGATCTGGGCGCGATATGGAGTGCCTACCTCCACGCCTCCTGGTTAAGGAGGCCCGACTAACTCATCGTCGCAGGGGTGATCCCAACCTTGGTGCTAGGCTTTCTTTCTGATCGCACCTAGGTTCCTAATTTGCGATCCTAGTCCCCTTGTCAAATCCTTGTCAACTTAGAGCGCTATGCGGTGTTAGTTACACACGAAAATGCGGTCGCTATAATGTTAGCCATATACGAAATGCGGTTGAGTTCAGGTTTAATGTTTAATCATTTCTGAACGAGGCAGTGGCCGGGTCGCGCGAGAGCGTGGCCCGGCCACTTGCTTATGGCGAGAGTAACAGCTCCATCTGCGTGACGAAGTGTGCGATGCTCTTGGAATACCAAGGGATCCTCGCCGTGATGGCGAGGATCCCCGTAGTAGACTGCGTTGGTCCAAGCCCAACGCGATTACCAGTAAGGTAACATTAAAGTGTGGTAGAGGGAAGTGTGATCTTAGACCTAGCTGGTTCGGCGAGGCTTGCTCCATACCTCCAGGAAGCGGATGGAGATGACGAGCGTGCTTGTGAACTTTACTTGTGGGTTACAGATCTCGCGGGGGCGTTGTTTTCGACTATCGCGTTTGTTGAGGTCGGTTTGCGAAACTCAATGGATCGCAAGCTGCGGGTGTGGAATGATCAACAGGGGCCTGAATATAGGATGGATTGGGCGCTAGGCAAGGGGGCGGCGCCCTTGCTGTATGACCTTGTCACCCACAAGAGCCTTGCGGTCGCCCAGAACTTTGCGCGTGAGCAATCGCGCTTGCGTCCAAAGACTCATCCGCGTCGTTTGGCAGCCGTCACGCACGATGATGTTGTGTCGCATTTTATGTTCGGAACCTGGGTCTATCTCATTAAGCCGAGGGTTTGGAATCAGCCTCAGCAGTGTCAACAGTTGTGGCAAGAATGTTTGTCGGATGCGTTTCCCTATGCGGACCCTTCCGACTTGGGCCGTGAGAGGCTGGCTGATCAGCTCGATCGAGTGAGGAAGCTGAGGAATCGTGTGGCTCATCATGAGAACTTGTTGTCCGTCGACATCCGTTGGCGGCTGCGGGACATGCTTGGCATTCTTGCATTGATAGATCCGAAGCTGCCTGATCTTGCGATGCAGGGCAATCGAGTGCGCTCGCTTGTTCGGACAGACCCTCGCCGCTCGTGGTGAATGCAGTCCTGATGCGTGACGGCCTGGGCGAAGCTGGTCCAGAAGGGGTTGAGATCGTTGACTACCACTAAACTTGCTCCGATTCACCCGGGCGAAGTCCTTATGGAAGACTTCATTGAGGGCTTCGGAATTACGCAGCATAAGCTCGCTGTCGCTATCGGTGTTCCGCCCCGTCGTATCAACGACATCGTCCATGGGAAGCGGGGAATTACGGCCGATACCGCGATGCGGCTTTCCCGCTACTTCGGCACAACCCCGGGGTTCTGGATGAACCTGCAGATGCGCTACGAGCTCGACTGTGCCGAAGATGCGCTGGGGGATACGTTGAGTGGAATCGTTCCGCTTGCGATGGTGGAAATCGCCTGAGGTGAGGGGCCCGACGAGGCCGTGGCCGGGTCGCGCGAGAGCGTGGCCCGGCTTTGCTGTTGGGAGCTTTCGGGGCGTCAGCGTTCAGGTTGAACTCAGCCCCCGCCTCGTGAATGTAGCTGCTCTGTCCAATGAAAACGTGGGGCAAGGCGACGCCCGCCCTGCCCCACGCCTCACGCGCCTGTTCCGGTGATTGTAGGCGATGGCTGGCCCGTCACGGCCTTCGATGTGGATTCCGCACTCACGGAGCGCGCCAGCCGCACGAGGACATCGAGCTGCTTGGGAGGAACACCGAGAGACATTTCCACGTCGCTATTGAGCTGCTTGCGCAGTTCAGCGACAGTCCACTCGATCTCACAGTCCGGCGCGACGCTCGTATCTGCCTGAACCCAGAGCTTGCTCGGGGAACCGGTGACAAAGACGGTGCATCGCTCGACACCGGGAATGCCCTGCGCCCGCTCCGAAAGGGCCTGCGACAGGACCTCTGGGGAGAGGACAGCTAACAGGGTGCCGTCGGAGCCGCTGATCCTCAAAGAGGAATTCGCAGGCCTGCGAGGCACCTGCATGAGAAGCAACAGCAGGCCAAGGAGAAAGGCGAGCACGGATGCCAGAAGGACCAACGGTACGAGCCAGTGCGCGCGGGGCGAGAGGAATGCCCCGATATCTTCCTGCGCCGAAGCGAGATAGTCGCTCATCCCGCGCACATAGTGACCGGCGTCAAGGCCGGACGCAAGCACCCAGATCGCTGCGCAGGCGACGAGCAGGCCGAAAACAGCCAGGAGTGCCCTGTTGAGAGCAGCAGAAACTCTGCGCATAATCGACTCTCCTTTAGTTCACGCGTTTGGCGCGGACGCGGCTATGGGTGATGCCCACGGGCTGAAAAATCTTCAGCGCCTCGTCGGTCCTCTGTGAAGCCGCGTCGCGTACCGCCTCTAAATCATCGAGGTCGCTGTAGGCCACAACGTCGACCCTTGAAGGGAGCGTCGTGACAGATGCGGAACGAATGGCGGCGACCTGCATGACCTGTGTCTTCACGAGGCTGGCAAGGTCCAAGCGGCGCACCGCAGTCTGACCGGGAATTGCGTCGGGAAGGACCTCGACGTGCTCACAGCGACCTGGCCACAGGGCAGCAAGCAGAATGAACAGTCCGAAGGCGGCTGTCAATCCAGCGGCAATGAGCACTGCAATGGAGCTGAGAGACAGCGCGCCGATGGCATCGAGCGTGGTAACGGTGCGATGCGGCCAGGATCCCACGACGAGGCGATACCCCGTCAGCCACGCTCCGAGCCCCCCGACCACGAGTAGCAGCAGTGCCAGAATCGTGGCAGGTACGCTGCGTGACGGGCGATAAACGAGTTGAGGAATGGGGGCTTTCATCTCAGGCTCTTCCTGACGTGGTTGCTCGGGTTGAGCCACGATATGTCGATGGTGATCTTGCCAACGCTCATCCCGCAGAGCTTCTCGACTCGAGCGCTCACGTGCGCGCGCAGATCCTCGATGGTTGAGGTCAGCGGAGTGGGAAATATGAGGCCTAGATCCAGGTGAAGAATCGCGCGTTGCCCGTAGAGCTCACACTGGGCCGCGGGCCGGGAACCGAAGTTTCGGCGGGAGCTAATCCCGAGGACTCCACCTGCGTTCGAGCCGACGGCGGCAAATTCAGACGCGGCTTGAGCGGCGATTCGGGCGACGACATTGGCCGGAATAGTCGTGGTGCCGCGCTGCGTCAAGGATGAATCGTTGTCGCGGGCAGGCTTCGACTGCGTGACTGCGGAGTCAGGCGCGGTCGCGGTCGTCATTTCTTTCGCCAATTCAGAATGCTTTGGACATCGACCCGGCCCTCCAGGTAGAGACCCACTGCCCATCCAACCACTCCGCACAGGGTGACAAGGATGAAGTCAGCAAAGGAACCGAACGCGAGTATGGCTCCCATGAACAGGCCCACGAGGAGGGCCAGGTGCGTTGTCTTCATGAGTGTTCCTCAGATCCAGACGGTGGGATAGGTCACTTGAGGTTGACTGAGTCGGAGGTGGAGGTCTCTTCCTCGGGCAGGTGAACGTCGGTGACGTCGATGTTGACCTCGACGACCTCCAGGCCGGTGGTGCCCTCGATCTGCTGGATGATGTTCTCGCGAATGTTGTTGCACACGTCGAGGATGGAGTAGCCGTACTCAACGACGACGGTCACGTCGATGGCAGCCTGGGTGTCGCCCTTGTGGACGCTGATGCCGCCGGTGACGTTGGTCTGGCCGGTGGGGATGCGGTCAGTCACTGCGCTGAACGCGCGGCGCACGGCGTTACCCATGTCGTAGACGCCGGGCACCTGGCGAGCAGCCATGCCGGCGATCTTGGCGACGACATTCTCCTCGATGGTGGTCGTGCCATGGTCTGTCTGGAGGGGGCCCTGGGGGGGCTTGTCCTGGTCAATGTTCTCGTTGTTGTCGCTCATGTGAGCCTCTTTCATTGAATCGGAGGTGGGGGCCGCTGGGTGATGCGCGGCTCAAGCAACGGGTCAGTGACGTGTCGTCGTAGGCACCGCGATTAGCCTGTGTGCCCTGCTGATCGCTCTGGTATTGCTCCCCGCAACCATTCTTGCGTGGTTTGTCGGATGATGTCGGTTGAAAAACCGCTGTGACATCGTTAAATGAGATGCGTCACCGGCGCGTGACAAATAGTGATGCGAGGTCACGAGAATTTTCTTCACGACGAGGCCGTGGTCGGGTCGTCCGGGGGTGTGGCCCGGCTTTGCTGTTGCCGGTCATCTGGCGTGCGGAAAATGAGGTTCTGACGACAATGTAACTTAACGCCTTGCGTTAATAACGCATCCCGATATATTGTGTGCGTCATGATCCAGTCGTTCGGGGATCGTGAGACTGAGCGCTTGTTTGAGAGGGAGCCTGTTCCTTCCCTCGATGCACGCATCGTGCGCGTCGCGCTGCGCAAGTTGCGTCAGATTGACGCTGCGTGCCGTCTGGAAGACCTCCGGATTCCTCCGGGTAACCGACTCGAGCGTCTGCGCGGTAATCGTGCGGGGCAGTACAGTATTCGAATCAATGATCAGTGGCGTATCTGCTTCAGGTGGGGCGACGCTGGTCCAGAAGGGGTTGAGATCGTTGACTACCACTAAAATTGCACCGATTCACCCGGGCGAGGTCCTTATGGAAGACTTCATCGAGGGATTCGGAATTACGCAGCACAAGCTCGCCATCGCTATCGGTGTTCCACCCCGCCGTATCAATGAAATCGTCCATGGGAAGCGTGGAATTACGGCTGATACCGCGATCCGGCTGTCCCGCTACTTCGGTACGACCCCGGGATTTTGGATGAACCTGCAGATGCGATACGAGCTCGATCGCGCCGAAGACGCGCTAGGGGATACGTTGAGTGGAATCGTGCCCCTCTCGACGGTGGAAGTCGCCTGAATCAACTCAGTCTGACGAGGCAGTGGCCGGGTCGTGCGAGGGCGTGGCCCGGCTTTGCTGTTGGGCAGAGGATACGTGAGCGTGAGTGAGCATCAATAGTTGAATCAAATGATGACGCTCGCGATGCTATCCTGAATGTGGAGGTAGCCATGAGAACCACAGTGACACTCGATGATGACCTGCTTGCGCGCGCAGAGGAGCTGACAGGGGTCAGCGAACGATCCGCTTTGATTAGGGATGCGGTAGAGCTCCTCGTTCGTATCGAGACCGGACGGCAGCTCGCTGCGCTCGGCGGCAGTGATCCGGCGGCGGAGGCCGCGCCTCGGAGTCGGCAGCGCGCATGAGAGTCCTCGTTGACACGAACATCTGGATCGATCACCTGCGGAAAACTGAGCCGGTTCTGGTCGATCTGCTTGAGCGCGACCAGGTGTGCGTGCATCAGAGCGTTATCACCGAGCTGGCGCTGGGGAATCTCAAGGATCGCTCGGTCTTTCTGAAAGCGCTTGAGCGCCTCATGATCGTTCGCAACGTCGACGACCAAGGCGTGAGGCACCTCGTCGAGGAAAGGCGCTTGTGGGGCAGAGGACTCAGTGCTGTCGACGCTTCACTCCTAGCAAGCGCTGTCGTAACCCCCGGTGTCTCGCTGTGGACACGCGATAAGCGCCTGCGTCAGGCAGCGCGCGACGTGGGCGTGTTGGCAGACTTTGAGTGAGGTCGGAGAACTCTGACGAGGCTGCGGCCGGGTCGCGCGAGGGCGGTGCGCACAGACTCCCGGATATGCGGGCGGTGGTTGGTGGTGATTTCGCCGGCGACGATGATCCGACGACCGGCTGCCATCACCTCCACCGCCACCCGTGCGGCCGTGTCGTCGTAGAGGATGTCGTCGAGGATCTGGTCGGCGATCTGATCGGCCAACTTGTCCGGATGACCAGCACACACAGACTCGGCAGTACGAATCGAACACATAAGCATACTCGCTTCCACGAATCGGAGGGGTACAAGAAAGCGTCCACCCCACTAGAGGGTGGACGCGAAGATCATGAGGGGCGGTTATGAGCGGGCGTTGAGCAGCCGCTCCATCACCTCGTCGCCGGGCGTGGTGTCCGCGTAGTCGGTGGTGCAGGTGGCGCGCACGATCTCGTAAATCTCGTACCAATACACGAAACTCTGGGACATGGCGACAAACGGGCTGGCGATGGCGGCACCGGTGGTGGGGTGTTTGCCGAGCAGGCCGAACTTGGAGATCGCCTGCTCGCACTGCACATACCGGGCAAACGCCTGCGCATACGCGTCAATCAGGCGAGGCACCACGAATTGGGAACAGCCACGTTGATCGAGCCACTGCCACGCCTCCCAATAGACGAGGTCAGCGCCAAGCGGTTTGCCGTCACGCTGAATCTCCGACAGATAGTCCGATGGTTCGGGTATCGTCTCCCCGGCACGCAGCGCACCATCGCCAATGCCATTACCTGCGAAGTCGAAGGGTTCGTTGATCGGGTCTTCCAGGCGGGTGGCGGGGCGTCCGGCGGCGAGTTTCTCGCCCAGCGGGCCGGGCTTCGCGCCTGCACGCACGCGGCGTCCACCCCTGTTGGTGCCGTCTTTGGCCATGGGTCGCCTCCCCGCCGTAGAATCATCATGGTTTCGGTGCTGAAGTCCATGGGAGGTGTGAGTGGTTGAGTCTTTAAAACTATTCGTTCGGACCTACGTGTATTGGGTAGGGCTCATCCTCGGCTTCGCGATAGTGCCCGGTTCTCTGCTCTTCACTGCTGAAGTCGCCCCGGTGAACATTCCATTGTGGCTTGCACCTTTCGCCGGGCTGCTGCTTTTTGTCATTGATCGGCCATCAACATGGGAGCCGCCGCTCTGGCGAGCATTACTGATCCGAGTATTGGGTGTAGGATTTGCAGCCACCATGCTCATCGCGTTTGATGCAGTTGCTTCCACCCACTATGGACCTCAACACTGGAGTGAGACGCTCCTATCTTTCGGTCTCGGTTGGATTGTCTTCACGGTAGTGGCAGGACACATGCTCATGAGCAGCTCCGCCCGATTTGGCACACCTGCTCACACGATCAGGGGCGCGATCCGTACCTACACGACATGGATAGGAATCTGCTTCGGGATTTTCTATATCCCTGCCGCGGGACTCTCCGCAGCTGGCACTCTTTTGATGGTTCTTCCGCTTTATGGAACCTTCCTCACCGGCCTGGTTCTTTTGATAGTTGACCCGCCACGACGATGGCCGCAACCGCGAGTGAAGGCACTGTGGATACGACTCTTGTCAAGCGGGGCAGCAGCATTACTACTTGTTGTCACGAACTCGTTCTATCGCAGTACTCACACACACGAGATTGTCGTCGGGGACTGGCAGGAAAACCTGGTCTTCTTCGTGGGTGCTTGGGCACTTTATGCCGCAGTGGCTGGGGCCAGGTATCTTACGCCTGGCCCCAGCCACGAAGCAGATGACAAACTCAGTAGCTGAATTCAGCTAGAGCTTGACATGCTGCCCTCTTGGTTTCTTCGCTAGGCTCAACGCCCGAGTAGCCGTATGCCCATTGGAACCGTCTGTGAGAAGGCCAACGTATCTGTCATCCAATGGGCCATCAATTTCTGCAAAGAACTTGTCCTTCGCGGTTCCTCCGTCGCTTGCACCAACACTCTCAGAGATCGCCTTGAATCGCTGCAATAGCGAAACTGGATTGTTGTAGTAGCTCCTCAGCGTTCGGGACAGGCTTCTCGCCCTAGCTGCTCGGCTTGATCAGGAAGTGATCGGGCAGCTTGTGCCAGACGTTGATCATTGGGCGAAGCAAACGACGCGAGCTCGCAATGACCTCGCACACGAGGGAAAGACAGTGATATTTTGCTTGGCTTGCAGCACGATCCGGCAATGACCTCGCACACGAGGGAAAGACCCCAAGCCATTCCATCGATGAGCTGATTGCCATTGTTGATACGACAAGCGCTGTCGTGATTCTCAATGTTCTCCATGAACTTGGGTTACCAGCAGAACGACAACGTGAAATCGTGCAAGACCATCCACGCTTCCGGATGACCTGCAGGAAAGCACGGGAATGGCTCGTGCCGCTAAAAGGCGACTCCTGAACGAGGCAGTGGCCGGGTCGCGCGAGGGCGTGGACCGGCTTTGCTGTTGTGTGAGTACGAGTGCGAATCGTGTCGTCGATCACCTGGGTGGTAGGGTGTCGTCATGACGACGGATAGCCAGTACTCATGGCCGCGCTTTTTTATGGAACTAGCGGACAAACTGCTCGCCTTCAAGGACGATCGGCAGGCTCTCATTGCAACTCTGCGGCAGGTCTACGCGGAAATCGGAATGGCTCTGCCGACGCTCGATTCCAGTGGTGATCCGACGGATATCGATCCCTTTACGGTCTACGGACTCTTCAATCGACGCCTCGCTGATACCAAGCGTCGGGCGGTTGCAAACGGGATCGGTGGTGCCCTCGGCGTACGCGCTCCGCTCAATGATGATTTCGTCGGCGTCCCCGTCCTGCTCAATATCAACGCGACCTTCTATGATCAAGCCCGCCGGGATGATGGAGATATCGAAAGGCTGTGGGATTTGTTCGCGGCAGCCCTGGCCTACGCGGATCAGCCGACTGGTCAGACAGAAGCAGTATTCCGTCGCGCCTACGATGCTGTTCTCCAACAACGCAACGCCAGCTGGAACGTTACGATGGGACTCTTTTGGATTCGCCCCTACACCTACGTCAACCTAAGTTCGCGTGACCGTTGGTTCCTCGCGCTGCCCGACCGGATGCCTTCATCGATTCGCTCTGTGCTCGCGGCAACAAAGAAAGTGCCCGAAGCCGCTGAATATCTGGTGATTCGCGACAGTATCCTGTCGGTGCTGAACTCCCAAACCTACGAGTACTCGTCCTTCCCTGAGCTTTCAGAGCGCGCGTGGCGAGTTGCTGAACAAGTCAACCGTGAGAGTAAAGAGGTCGACAAAGAAAAAGACGAGGAAGGCGTAACTCAGACGACGGCTCTCGGCGACGATGGCGTGCAGACCGTGCGCTACTGGCTCTACGCCCCCGGAGAAGGAGCCTGCATGTGGGACGAGTTCTACGCGCGCGGCATCATGGGGCTGGCGTGGGGTGAGGTCGGGGATCTCAGCTCTTATGCGACTAAACAAGGTCTGAAGCAACAGATGCTTCAGACCTACCCCGAAAATGGCACTCAAAAGAATGACATCCACGCCCTGTGGCAGTTCGCGAACGAGATGAAGCCGGGCGACGTCGTCTTCGTCAAGAAAGGCACCACGGAGATCATCGGCCGCGGTATCGTCACGGGCGACTACGTCTACGACGCGGACGGCGGTCACTACCCGAACATCCGCGAGGTTCGCTGGACACACACGGGACAGTGGCCCCTTGATGAGCGCTTGCCGATGAAGACACTCACCGATATCACCTACAACCAGGAACTCGTTAAGCGAATTGAGACCTCATTTCTGGACAGTGATGATTCTGTTGACATCGAGGAATCGACGGCGGTATTCCCCGAGTATTCCGCTGAGGAGTTCTTAATGTCCGTCTACATGGACCGCGATCGATACGACGCGATCGTGGGCCTGCTGAAAGCAAAGAAGAACATCATCCTGCAGGGTGCGCCCGGTGTCGGTAAGACATTCGTCGCCAAACGCCTCGCATACTCGATGATGGGCGTCAAGGATGTTTCGCGCGTCAAGCTCGTTCAGTTCCACCAGAGCTACTCCTACGAGGATTTCATCGAGGGATATCGTCCCTCGGGTGCGGGGTTCGAGCTGGTCAAGGGTGCCTTCTACTCCTTCTGCAAGAAGGCAGCTGAGGATGAGGAGAACGACTACTTTTTCATCATCGACGAGATTAACCGCGGCAACCTCTCCAAGATCTTCGGCGAGCTGTTCATGCTCATTGAGAACGATAAACGCGGAAATGAACTCCAGCTCCTCTACTCCCGCGAACTGTTCAGCGTTCCCGCTAACGTCCACATCATCGGCATGATGAACACGGCTGACCGCAGCCTCGCGATGCTTGACTACGCGCTGCGCCGCCGCTTTGCCTTCGTGGAACTGCGCCCCGCTTTCGACTCCGACGGCTTCCGCGACTACTGCGCCGGCCTCGGCAATCCGAGGTTCGAGGCCCTGGTGCGCGAGGTGGAATCCCTCAACCGTGCGATCGCCGAGGATGAGTCCCTCGGCGAGGGCTTCTGCATCGGACACAGCTACTTCTGCAACATGAAACACGAGAACTGCACCGACGCGGCCCTGGCCTCGATCGTGGACTACGAGCTCATCCCGATGCTCAAGGAATACTGGTTCGACGAGCCCAGCAAGGTCCGCGAGTGGACCGACAGGCTGCGCAGGTCGCTGCGGTGATTCGCGTCCGCAACGTCTTCCACATGCTCGCCTACGCCTTCTCGGCGCTCACCGAGCAGGGCTACCGTTCCGTGGCCACGGAGGATTTCGACAACGCGGCCGAGCTGTGCGCCGCCATCCTCGAGCGAGGCGTGTCAGCGCAACTCAAACGAGGCCTCGGACAGGAGTACGTGAGTCGAACCGAGGCGCGCTCCTCCCTGCGCGGCAAGATCGAGGTCACAGAGTCCGTGAAATCGCAGGCGATTCTGCGCCGCCAGCTGGTGTGCTCCTACGACGAGTTCAGTGTCGACACGACGATGAACCGCGTCATCAAGGCAACGGTCGCGCTGCTCGTGCGCACAGACATCTCCCGGGCACGCAAGAAGAGCCTGAAGAAGCTCATGGTCTTCTTCGCGGACGTGCGCGAGATCGACCTGCACACGGTCGACTGGAACATGCGATACGACCGCAACAACCGCACGTACCGAATGCTCATGGCGGTGTGCTGGTTGGTCGTCAAGGGGCTGCTCCAAACACAAAGCAACGGCACCACGCGCATGATGGATTTCTTCGACGAGCAGCGCATGAGCCGCCTCTACGAGAAGTTCATCCTCGAGTATTACCGCAGGGAACACCCGCAGCTGCGCGCCAGCGCCTCCTTCATTGAGTGGGCACTGGACGACGAGGCCTCGGAGGGTCTGCCCGCCATGCGCAGTGACATCACGCTGAGCGCTCGCGGCCGCGTGCTCATCATCGACGCGAAGTACTACGCGTCCGCGATGCAGAGCAACTTCGACAAGAGGACCGTGCATTCGGGGAACCTGTACCAGATTTTCGCGTACGTGAAGAACAAGCAGATTGCGCTCGAACGCGCGGGGGAGTGCGCCGAGGTGTCGGGCATGCTGCTCTACGCTGCGACCGACGAGGACATTCAGCCCGACGCCACCTACCGCATGAGCGGCAACCGCATCAGCGCGACGACGCTCGACCTGGACCGCCCCTTCGAGGAGATTCGCGCGCAGTTGGATGGGATCGCCGACATGCTTACTGGTCCGTCAACTCCGGCTTCGTGAAAGCACGGACCTGGGCGGCGTCCGGGTCGATGGGCGTGACGGTCATGGTCTTTTTCGAGGCCTCCTCGAGTGCGCTCACGGACCGTGCACTGGCCAGGAGGCGGCTTTCCATGGACGACACGGTCTTGTTGTAGAAGTCCACGGTCTTGGCCAGGTGCTTTCCCAGGTTTTCCATGTGCCCAGCGACGACGCCGAGGCGCTCGTATAGCTCGCGGCCAAGTGCGATGACTTGGTCCGCCTGTTCGTTAATCGACGTCCGAGCCCACGCGGTAGCGCACGTGCGCGCGACCGCCAGAAGCGTGACGGGGGAGCACAGGGCCACGCCTCGGGCCATCGCATCGTCTAGGAGCGACGCGTCCGCGCGCAGCGCTGCCGACAGGGCAGCCTCGGATGGGACAAACAAGATGACCAGCTCGGGTGACGCACCCAGCGACCGCGCGTAGTCGCGTCCAGCCAGCGCCTCGATGTGAGCGCGCAGTGCCTTCGCATGTGCCGACAGCTGGGCGCGGCGTCGAGATTCGGCGTCTTCTCCGCTCTCTTCAATGGCGCACGCCCGCAGGTATGCGTCCATGGGGGCCTTCGCGTCGAGCGCGAGGAACCCCTGCCCGGGCAGGTGAATCGTGACGTCGGGACGGCCGAGGTCGCCCGACGATGAAACTGCGCCCCGGCCTCGTCCCTGAGTGAGCGTGCCAATCGAACGCTGCTCCGCGAAGTCCACGTGCGGCGTCATGCCGGAAGCCTCCAGGATGCGGGCGAGCTCGACCTCACCCCATGTGCCGCGTGCGCTACGTGACCGCAGAGCGCCCTCCAGTGAGGCGGTCGTGCGAGCCAGCTCGGTCTCGCGTCTCGCGGATTCACGCAGCTGCTCGGCGAGGGCGCCGTGCTGACGCGCGCGGATCTGCTCCATTTGATCAACCCGCTGTGTCATCTGCTCCAACTGCGCTCGGACGGGGGCGAGCGCCTGCAAGACGGAAGCATCGCCCTGTGAGCGTGCCTCGGCAGAATCGACGCGCCGGGAGAGCTCTTCCGCGCGCGCCTGCCAGCGCGCGACCTCCGCGCGCAGCGTGCCTGCCTGGTCAGGCGTCGACGCTCGGCGCGCCACCGCGCCCGCGTACCCGAGGAGCGCGCCAACCACTAGACCAACGAGGAGAAAAACAAGCGATATACCCATGTGTGCAGTCTATGAACGACCATGCACATCTGCGTCCGGCCCGGCTCAACGTGGGTGTTCAACAACCTACCGCCGGTCTGATAAGTCGCCTATCCTGGGTGTAAACCTCAAGGGGGAGTGGCATGGAGCCCGTCGATCCGCGCACGATGCACGTACTGATTCGCGATAAAGAAACGCTGACCTGGCAGGACGAGACCTGGAAAATTGCGAAGGCGCGCCGCGACGGCGACCGCATCGTCGTCAGGTACGCCACCAGCAGCAAAGAGTTTCCATACGGCGAGGAGAGGGCGCGCCTCTACGACCAGGTCGAGCGTCGAACAGTCGACGCTCTCGACGAGGTTCGTGTTGGCGGCAAACGCCGGACCAATGTCGAAATCATCTGGACGCTCCGCCGCTCCGGCCACCCGCGCGATCCCCGCTACACGCTCGCGTACCGCACGGCTGAGGGCACACTCAAACTTCATCGCTACGGACACGATGAGGTGCGGGTAAGGTACGCGACAGCGGAGGATCGGCAAAACGCCGCCACCCTCAACTACGTCCGCGAGGAAGTGCGCGCGCAGGCAGGGCGAGCCGGGGCGACGCTCGATCCCACAGCCCACTATCCCCGCTGGGTGGGCGGTGAGAAGATGCTGCCCGAGGCGATCCTCGCGAACGTGTGGGAGTGGCTCCCTCAGGCGCCGCGCCGTTCCGCCCTGGAAGCGTTCCTCGCCGGTACGTCCTCCACGAAGACGGGCGCGAGCGATCGACTGATCATGCCCTTCCCCTCCAACATCGATCAACGCAACGCGATTCGAGCCGCGCTCACACACCAACTGTCCATCATCGACGGGCCTCCCGGCACGGGTAAAACGCAGACGATCCTCAATCTCATCGCCTCCCTGGTCGCGCAAGGCAAGACCGTCGGCGTCGTCGCGGGGGCGAACTCTGCGGTCGACAACGTCGTCGACAAGCTGACGGAGGAAGGCTACGGCTTCCTCGTCGCGAACCTCGGGAAAACGAAGCGCGTCAAGGAATTCCACGAGCGTGAGGGTGTCCTTGAACAGAGGCGCGAGGCCTGGGCTCGCAAGGCGTCCGCTGCGTCGTTGGATGTGCCTGCCGGAGCCGACGAAGCTGCGCTGCGGGTCGAAGAAGATCGCCTCGTCGCTCTATGGGAGGATGCTCGAGACATTCCGAAGATCCGCGCGCAGCTGACGGCGGCTCAGCGTGAGCGGCGTCTTTTTGAGGAAAAGGTACAGGAGAGTCGCCGCCCGATTGTGGACATCTCTCATCTGGCTATCTCGAGGCGCCGCTCTGGGGTCATCGGTGACCTGCTTGCCCTCGCTCGCTGCGCGCCGAGGGTGGGGCGTGGTCCTCGGGGCTTCATCGAGCGGGTGCGTCGCTACTTTGCTTACGGCTCCTTGAAGGGCGTTGACCTGGGAGACCCGCACGTCCAGTCGGCGCTCCAACTCGCCTTCTACCGGGCCCACGAGCAAGAACTATCCGACCGCATCGAGGAGGCCGAGGCCCGCGCTGCCCGCCACGGCCTCGTCGAAGTGAGCGCGCAGTATCGCCGCCACTCCCGAGAGGTCCTCGATGCCGCCTTGCTCAGGCGATTCACGCGCGAGCGTCCGAGCCGCCTCAGTCCAACCGAGCGGCTCAAGCGACAGACGGACATCCTGCTACGCACCTACCCCATCGTGGCGTCCACGTGTTTTTCGATCCGGAACAACCTGGCCGAGGAAGCGCTGCTCGACTGGATCATCATCGACGAGTCCTCCCAGGTGCTGCTCCCCCAGGGGATGGCGGCGCTGAGCAAGGCCCGTAACGCTGTCATCGTTGGTGACGACAAGCAGCTCGGCCCGATCTTCCAGGGGTGGGATGAGAGCAAGCAGGAGCCGCCCGCGCCGCGCTTCGACGTCCGTTCGCTCTCGCTGCTCGACTCCATCAAGATGATGCCGGAGTCTGCGCAGGTGCCGAGCACTCTGCTCAAGGAACATTACCGGTGTCACCCCGCGATCATCGAGTTCTGCAACCGCATGTACTACGGCGGTCAGCTCATTCCGATGCGCGTCCCTGCCGACGATGCCCCCGATCCGCTCGCGATCGTCTATGCTGCGCCCGGAAACCACGCGCGACGCCCATCGCACGGCAGTGGCTTCTTCTCGCAGAGGGAAATCGATATCGTCACCGACCTTGAGGATATGCGCAGCATCCGGGACGGCGTCGAGCTCGAGGGGGCAGACGAGTCGGGCGACTTCGTGTTGGGCGTCGTGACTCCGTTTCGGGCGCAGGCAACGAACCTCAGCAAGCAGATTCGTAGCGACCTCGGCGATGGGGCTCATCCCCGATGGCTGGCTGAGACCGCGCACAAATTCCAGGGGCGCGGTGCGGGCACGATCATCCTGTCCACGGTCCTCAACGCCAACGACCGCTCGGCCGCGCAAGACTTCTACGATGCGGATGCCCTGACGAACGTGATTGTGTCGCGAGCCAAAGACCGCTTCGTCGTCGTGACCACGCATGGGGGAGTCCGGCTCAGCCACAACGTGAGAGCCTTGCTCGAGTACATCGAGATGTACGATCCGAGCGCCGTCGTCCAGTCGGACATCGTGTCCATTTTCGACGTCCTCTACAACGCGTATAGCGAGTCGCTCGAGCGGTATTCTCAGGTTAAGTGGGCTGATCGTCGGCGCTCGCCCGCAGAAAATGTTGCGGAACAATGCCTGCGAGACGTGCTCGCAGAACCCAGGTATGCGCGCTTTGGCTATCAGACCCAAGTGTTTCTGCGGGATGCATTGCCGAATACGCGCCGCTTGAACGAGGAACAGCGAGTTTTCGTGTTCCGGGACAGCGCGCTCGACTTCGGGGTGTACTCGCGTGTGACGAAGCGCCTTCTCCTTGCCATCGAGGTGGACGGGTGGACGTTCCACGGCATGAGCCAGAAACAGCAGAAGCGCGACGGCCTCAAAGATTCGATCATGTCCGCGTATGGAGTGCCCGTCCTGCGTCTGCCGACGATCGGATCCGGGGAGGAGCAGAAGATCCGCGAGGCGTTGGATCGGCTCCTTTAGGAAACGTCTGATGCACTCGGTGGGTTCACCCCGTAACTGACTCGGCGGCCTCCCGTCGTGATCGTCTACAGGAATGGACGAGGCCGGGGCTGGTTCATGCACATCCGTGCGGTTTCGGGAATGTGGGTGGGAGGATGTGCGTGATGGTTGCGCAGCATTCTTAGTTTTTCGTGCTGGTTCTGCGCGTACCCTGAAACAGTAGGGCGCACCTCCAAGGACGGGGGTACGCTGCAGGGCACCTCACCGTGGAGGAGTACAACGCCATGACGGTTCCACCATTATTCGACCACCTCGACACCGAGGACGAGGATCAGCTGCGGCACGACGCCGCACCGCGGGATGCGCTCTTTGAGGCCGGTAGCGGGCCGGGGGTTGGTGACGACAACCCGCCCGCGGGGGCTCATCCCCGGCTTTGGGCGTGGCTGCACGTCGAGCCGTTCTATTGGACGATGCGCGTGGTCTACGTGTGCCTCGCCGCCGGAGCCGTCTTCGCTGTCTACATCAACGGCGTCGCCGAAGGATGGTGGCACGCCTGGGGCGAGAAACCCAGCGTCGCGGCCACAACCCCCGCCGCACCCCCTGCACCCACCGCATCCGCGTCGGCATCAGGCGAGGCGGCCATGTCGGGCGGCTACCAGGTTGGTCCAGACGGCGTCCTCGTGCGGCCAGCTCAGTTTGCGGCAGACACCTACACCAAGCCTGAGTTACCTGAGGAAGCCAAGGAAAACACAGAACGAGGAGCCGAAGCGGCCGCAGAACACTACCTCGCGCTCCTGATCTACGCCTGGAACACCGGAGATACGCAACCACTGGCGGACATGTCGGATCCTTCATCGGAATTTGCTTCCTCGTACATCCGCGATATTGATACTGCCTATGAAAACGGATGGATTTATGGGACGGAATCAAAAGTTCTACATGTATTTCGCCTTGAGCCGGTTGGAGAAGAACAGGGCAATGTTCAAGCTAACACGATCGGTGTGAAGCTTCAGATTTCCTCGGTCGAAGGTGTGACTTGCCAAGGGCAGAAGATAACCGTCAATAAACATGAATATACGTCCACTCTATCACTGTTCATGACCTGGAAAGATGGACGTTGGATCGAAACACAAGGACGGATGATCAGCGAAAATGAAAAATAAACGCTCAACATTCGTATCCTCAATTGTGACAGTTTCTCTGGCTGCCACGCTTGTAAGCGCGCCTTCTATCGCTCTTGCTGACAGTGAGACTGAGGGAAGATTTGGTTACCACTCAGATGCTGCCGGAAGTGGTGTCATGACATCCCTATGGGACTATCAGAGCAGTACGCTGATGAGTAGCGTCCAATCGTCCCCCGTGTTTACTCCGAAGGATGACACAATCCGTCAGTCCAATACGAGAACGCCCACAGCTGAGGCTGATCACTACGTCGACTGGGCTCACTGTGCTGCTGACTCGCAAGACCCGGATGTCCCTGACTACTTACGCGTCGCGATATGTGCCTACCCTCCGCCAGAACATGGAGAGGACGCCAATCCTCAACGCGTCCCGACGACTCGCGAGATCCTGCTGGCCGCAGCCACTCTCATCCATGCTGACGGTGCGGGTTTGCATAAGCGGCCGTCGAAGGTGTCGTTTACGAACAAGTACATTCCCACGATCGTGGCAGCCACCCACCCCACACAGACCCACACGATCAACCTGCTGGGCCACGACATCACCATCACCTTGACGGCCACCAGCTACGAATGGGACTGGGGTGACGGCACCCCGAACACCGTCACCGCCTACCAGGGAATGCCATACGAGAAGGGCATGGACCTGAACAAGGACCCTAGGCTCATCCGCCACTACTACACCCCGCCCAACGGGTGGCGCTCACGCTTTGACGGCCCCTACCCCGACGCCACCCGCACCATCACCCTGACCACCACGTGGAGCGGCACGGCCACCAACCCCTTCACCGGAGAAACCCAAATCATCAACGGCCTCGTCACCACGACAGAAACAACCGGCCCCTTCCCCCTCAACCACCTCACCGTCTCCAACACCGACACCTGGGAAGAAAAACAAGGCCACTAGATGGCCGTGCGGGTAAGGGCCTTACGTCACCACCATCGCCGCAGTTCCCGCGCACATGAGAGCGAGGCCTAGCAGGTAGCGCCGCGTGAAACGCTCGTGAAACGCGGCGGCTGACACCGCGACGGTCACGAGAATCGACAGCTTGTCGATGGGCACGACGACGGAGGCTGGCCCATCTTTCAGCGCGTGATAGTAGGCCAGCCACGACGCGCACGTCGCAGCGCCCGAGGCGACGATAAACGCCAGCTCGCGGCGGGGGATCGACCGGACCTCGCCCATCCGCCCCTGCGCGCCAACGATCACCCACGCCATCGCCAGCACCACCAGCGTGCGCACCGCCGTCCCCAGCGTCGGATCAACCCCCGAAATGCCGACCTTCCCGAGGATCGACGTCAGCGCGGCAAACAGAGCGGATGCAAGCGCGAACGTCAGCCAGCTCCCGCCCCCGCGCAGCGCCCGAGGAAGGCCCGATAGCTCAGAGGGTTCCACCATCAGAAGCGTCCCCGCCGTGATCGCGATAATCCCGGCTGCGCCCCACACGCTCACCGGCTCGCCCAGCAAGATGAGCGCGAGGATGATTGCCAGGACCGTCGACAGCTTGTCGATCGGCGCCACGCGGGACACGTCCCCTCGAGACAGCGCCGCGAAATAGCACAGCCACGAGGCCCCCGTCGCCAACCCGGACAACACCAGGAACAGCGCAGAAGTCCCGTCGATAGAGGTAACGCCGGAAGCTGTTCCCGTCAGCGCCGCCATACCCCACGCCCCCGCAGCCACGACGACCGTGCGCAGCGCCGTCGCGACCGTCGAACTCGTCGATGCGACGCCCGCCTTCGCGAGGATGGCAGTCAGTCCCGCGAACAGGGCTGACAGGCAGGCGGCGAGGATCCACATACGACCAGGGTATGTCCGTTCCTGACGTTCTCACACCTGAGCACAATGACGGTGTGTCACGAGCGCCAGCATGGAGGAAAACTAGGTTATAGTTGTCGCGTATCCAGACCTCGTACTGAGGCGACAATGGAGTGTAAAGGAATGGCATGTGGGGCAGTCTCAACAAACCTGGCGCTCACGGTGAAAACGTCGGAAATGGGCGAGACCTGCAGCGCCAAACAAGTGGTGGGGAGTTGACAGCAGCTCAACGGAGCGAGGCTGAACAGCAAGCGGTCGAATTCCTGAAGAAGGTCGTACGTGTGCCCGGTGTCCGCATCAGCCGCGACGATTTCCTGCGCCAGGAACTGCGTGAGCGTGGCGTGCCCGAAGAGGTGATTCGGAGGGCGATCGACACCAACCCTGCGTTCGCTGGCATCCCGCTAGCTGAACTCGATAGGCTGGCTGAGCAAGTTATCTCCTACGAGACAAACAAGTCCGCAGCAATATCCTTTGCTGCGGGCATCCCCGGTGGATTTGCGATGCTTGGGACAATCCCCGCGGATCTTACGCAGTACTACGTGCATGCTTTCAGGATTGTGCAGAAGCTCGCCTACCTCTACGGCTGGCGTGAACTGCTCAGGGCGAAGGAAGATGTGGACGACGAGACGATCGGTGTCATTGCCATCTTCTTTGGCGTCATGCTCGACGTTGAAAACGCGGCCATGTCTCTCGCGTCTTTCGCGAGTTCGACCGTGATGAACACTGTTAAAAAACAAGTGACCAAGCAGCTTCTTGTGAAGACCTCGTGGTATCGGGCTGTCAAAAAGACCTTGCGCTCGATCGGCGTCAATCTCACCAAGAAAGCCTTCAATCAGGGATTCTCAAAGGTACTCCCTGTCATTGGCGGCGTTGTGTCGAGCGGTTTGACTTTTATGTCGCTTCAGTCGCAGTCATCTCGATTGAAAAAACACCTGCGAGAGCTTCCGCCTCCCGGTATCGACAGTGAAATGTGGAAGCAAGTACTTGCTGCGGCAGACTCTGTTGAACACGAACAGAGTTTCTTGGCGGCTACCGATGCAGCATTCCAAGGAAGAGTTGGGGTTGCTGCAGTTGGTGTGGTGAGCGCAGCATCGGGTGTCACCAGCGGTGTCAGGGGCATCTTCGGGCGCCGCAAGTAACGACATCACCGACGAGGCCCGGGCTGGGACCGCGCTCATCAGCAGTACCCAGCCCGGACCTCGTTACGGTGTATACCCCGCCACTGTTTGCCTTCCTCACGCGCCCGGGGGAGGAGAAACCTGCCACCATATGCGGGTGAATGAGACGACGAAACCGGCACTGGCCTCGTCCCAGACTGAGGCGGGCCCCCTGATCCTGCAGGCATTCGCCTGGGACATGGCACCGGACGCCAGCCACTGGCGCTACCTCGCCCAGCACGCCCAAGAGATCGCGGACCTGGGCGTCACCATCATCTGGCTGCCACCCGCCTACAAGGGCCACGAGGGCATCGATGACGTCGGCTACGGCGTCTACGACCTGTACGACCTGGGCGAGTTTGACCAGAGGGGCTCCGTGCCCACGAAGTACGGGACGAAGGACGAGTACCTGGCCGCTATCGAGGCCCTGCACGAGGCGGGTATCGCGGTGTGCGCCGACATCGTCCTCAACCACCGCATGGGTGCCGACGCGACCGAGACCGTGCGAGCCACCCCGATCAACCCCCAGAACCGTCACGAGGCGATCGGCGAGCCCGAGACGATTGAGGCGTGGACCCGCTTCACGTTCCCGGGGCGCGCGGGCGCATACTCAGACTTCACGTGGGACTGGACGTGCTTCCACGGCATCGACTGGGATGAAGCTACGCAGCGCAAGGGTCTGTGGCTCTTCGAAGGCAAGCACTGGAACGAGTCCGTCGACACTGAGTTCGGCAACTTCGACTACCTCATGGGCTGCGATGTGCACGTCACCGATCCGCGCGTCAGCGAGGAGCTGGACCGCTGGGGTCGCTGGTACGTCGAGACGACCGGCGTGGACGCGCTGCGCCTGGACGCCGTCAAGCACGTCGGCTCCGACTTCTACGCGCGCTGGCTGAGCGACCTGCGCACCTCCACGGGCCGCCTCCTACCCGCCGTCGGCGAGTACTGGAGCGGCGACGTGCGCGAACTCGAGGCATACCTGCGCGAGGTCCCCAACGCCATGCTCTTCGACGTACCCCTGCACTACCACCTCCACGACGCGTCGATTTCGGACGGCAACGTTGACTTGTCCCGACTGTGGGAGAACACGCTGACAGCGTCCCACCCCGACCAGTCCGTCACGTTCGTCGAGAACCACGACACCCAGCCCGGACAGTCCCTGGCCTCCACGGTTGCCCCCTGGTTCAAGGCCGCCGCCTACGCCCTCATCCTCTTCCACGAGGCCGGGGTTCCCTGCGTCTTCTGGGGTGACCTCCTCGGTTCTCCTGATTCTGACGACCTGCCCGCCGTGCGCGAGCTGCCGATCCTCATGGGGATCCGTGCCCGCGCGGCCGTCGGCCCGCAGCACAATGCCTTCGATGATCCCGACGTGGTCGGCTTCGCACGTGAAGGCAAGGACGAGATCCCCGGTTCCGGCTGCGCCGTCATCCTCTCCGATCGGATGGCCGCCGAGAAGACCCTCTACGTGGGAACGCGTCACGTGGGCGAGGAATGGGAATGCGTCATCGGCGGCCACCCGAGCGTGCGCGTCGCGGACGATGGGACCCTCACCGGCACCGTGAGCGACGGAGGCCTCAGCGTCTACGCGCCGCGCGCGTGAGCGCATCACACGCCCCGGCCTCGTCCATGATGTCGACGAGGCCGGGAAACGTGTGCGTACGAGCGCTACTCCTGGGTCCCACCCAGGGCGGGAATGCGTTCGATCTGATCCTTGAAAAAGGCCTCGGCCGACGCGACGAAACGCTCGATGCTGGTCGAGACCTGCGCGTCCGTGAGCCCGTAGCGGGCGGTGACGAACTGCTCGGCGCACAGGCGCTGACGGCCGTCGTCCAGCGACGCCACGTAGACCTTCGGCCACGTGGTCGCCCCGTTCCAGTCATTGCACGCCTGAATGAGGCGCTGACGAAGCTCCATCGACACGTCCTCGGGGATCGCGGCCCACATGCTCAGGTCCGTGCCATCGTTCGCGATCGAGAAGATGAAGTAGCCGCGCCCGATGCCCATGTGCAGGCTCTGGTCTTCCACCCTGTAGTTGAAGTCGTTACGGTCGAAGTAATCGATTAGCCGTTGCACGTTGAGCGGACGCACGATGGTGCGGCGCGAAATGGCAGCCTTGCATTCGGCGATGATTTCCGGCGCGTCCTCGTTGGTCGGATCCATGGCGACGCACTGCTCCAGGTACGTCAGCGCGCTCTCCTCCTCGTCCTGCCAGTACAGGGCCGTGCCAATCCGGTAGTACCAGCGAGGGTCCGCCATTCCTTCAGCTTCGACGCTGCGCAGCAGCTCGATCGCGTGCGTGATGTGATCGCGGAACGAATCCATGTAGGGCTGCGCGTAGTTGATGTAGGCGCGCGCCAGCAGACTCGTCAGCTCGTAATCCATCACCGACGGGGGCTGCCCCTCGATGAGCGCGATGATCTTTTGGTGTTCCTTCTCCTCGTGCAAGAGATTAATCTGGTCGATGAGCGACGAGCGAGAATCCACGGAATCTCCTTCAAACGATGCCGAATGTGACTGCCTGATCACAAGCATAACAGGGCGCGTGTCGGCTCCGAGCCGCTGATGGACCGCTCGCTGTGTAGGCTGACAGGATGGACCAGACCGGCATGAATGAGGACCGCGTGAACGACGACCTGCGTGCGCGTATGAGCGAGGCCGACGCCGCCCAGTGGGACGAAATCCAGCAGTGGAAAGCCTCTCAGCTGAGTGACAAACGCCCCCGTGCTATCACGCACAAGGTGAGGTCCGCCGCCCTCGCACCGGTAGGCAAAGCAGTGTCCATCGCACGCAAGGTCCCCGGCGGGGAAGCACTGACCCGAACTATGTCATCCGCAGCCCTCGGACTGGTCGAGCTGGCTGCCTCCGCATCCGAGGCCTCGGTGCGCCGCACGCGCATCCTCAAGGCTTATCGCGCGGCCGGACACGACGTGACAAGCCTGCGAGACATCCGCTCTCTGCCCCTCGACCAGGTGCTCGCGGTCAAGCCTCGCCTGAGCCTCGCATACTCGGGTACGGCAGCCGCGGAGGGGGCGGTCAGCGGCGTGTTCGCCTCCGGGGGCTCTCTCGCCGCTGTGCTCGGCATGGGGGTCGCGTCGGCGCCCGGCGTGGGTGTCACGGCCTCGGCGATGGCCGTCGATATTACGACCTTTCTGGCAGCGGCCACGCGTCTCGTCGCGCACACCGCGGCCTACTACGGCTACGACTCCGAGGATCCCTCAGAGCGCCTCTTTTCCACGATGGTGCTCTCCCAGGCGATCGACCCGGCCGGCAGCGGGCGTGACTTCATCGTCGAAAAGCAAGCGACAATGCTCGCCTTCAACCAGGTGATGCGCGACCTCGCGCGCAAGGGATCCCTCGAGTCGCTCGGCGGAAGCGCGATCGTGAGCGCCATGAAAACACTCTTCTCCGCGATGGGCGTTCGTCTGGCCAGCCGCAAGCTCGCGCAGATCGTTCCCGTCGCAGGAATCGTCGTGAGCGCAGGGCTCAACGCGGCGCTCATGCGCACCATCGGGGAAACGGCGGATCACCTCTACCGGGAACGTTTCCTCGCGGAGCGTTACGGTCGCGCGATGGGCAATGGCGAGCCGTCGACTGCCCTCGTGGTTGCCACGCAGGGAAGAGACTTGAACGAGGACGTCGCTCGCTACCTCGAACTGACCGAGGCTGAGAGCCGTGCGTAGAGCGGTGGCTCTCTATCAGGCGAAAGACTTCGGCGTTGCTTGCGGATGCGAAAACGCCGCCGCCTGATGGTGCGCAGGGATGGTCATGAGCGAAAGTACGGAGGAGATGAACGACGCGATCGACGAGATGCGTGCGCGCATGAGCACTGACGATCTCGCCCAGTGGGACGCAATCCAGGAATGGAAAGCCGCGCAGATTCGCCCCATCAGGCCTCGTGTGATCTCGCAGCGTATTCGCTCGTATCTGCTCGCGCCCCTGGCGAAGGCCGTTTCTCTTGCCCGCAAGGTGCCCGGTGGGGCAGCTGTCACTGGTGCGGTGGCCTCCGGGATCCTCAGGCTCGTCGAGCTCGGGACATCAGCCGCCGAGTCTTCGATCAACCGCGCGCGAATCGTGAGGGCTTTCCGTCGGGCTGGGTGTGATATCGAGTGTCTCGAGGACATCCGACACCTGAGCCTGGCGCAGATTCGCTCAGTGAAGCCGCACCTGAAGGTGGGCTATTGCGGAGTCGCGGCTACTGAGGGAGCAATCAGCAGCATCGTCGCGTCAGGAGGATCGGTCGCTGCACTTGCCGGACTAGGCGTTGCTTCGGCCCCCGGCGTCGGCGTGGTGGCGGGCGCGATCGGACTCGACATTATGACGTTCCTGGCATCCGCGACGCGCCTGGTTTCTCACACGGCTGCCTACTACGGGTACGACACCGCAGACCCCGCGGAAGACCTTTTCGCCGCGATGGTTTTGTCCCAGGCGATATCTCCGGAGAGCGAGGGGCGCACCTTCGTCGTCGAGAAAGAGACGTCGATGCTCCTCCTCAACAAGGTGATGCGCAAGCTCGCTCGGCGCGGATCGATGGAGACCATCGGGAACAATGCGCTCACCGCGTCGGTCAACTCCCTGTTCGCGGCTCTCGGAGCGCGACTCGTCGGCCTGAAGATGGCCCAGATTGTGCCGATTGTCGGCATTATCGTGGGCGTGAGCCTCAACGCGTCCCTCATCCGTACGATCGGCGTGACCGCGGATCACCTCTACCGTGAACGCCTTCTGATGGAGCGTTACGCGCAGGGGGAGGATGAGGATTCCCCCGCAGCGGGTGCTACGGGGGAATCCAACGAAGATGATCTGGATGCGGAGGTCACCCGCTACGTGGAGCTGGCCGAGGCCGAGGGCCGCCGATAGCGGTCCCCGCCCTGATCAGCTCCTCGAGTTCCAGTTCTGCCAGTCGTTCCAGTCGTCGTCCTGAGCGTCGACCGAGATCATCGGCATACGCGCGGACGAGGCCTGGTCCTCGTTCTCCGCCTCAATGGCATCGTTGTGGTCCTCGCGCTGCTTGCGGCGCTTGCCCCAACCCCAGCGCTTGCGGCGCTTCGACTCGCCCTCCTGTTCGCGGCGCGCCTCCTCATTCCACGAGAATTCGGAGTTCCAATCTTCCTGGAATTGGGCGGGTACCGCCGGTGCCTGGGGCGTGACGGACGGCTGTGGGGCGACGGGCGCCTGGGGAGCCTGCGGCATGGCCGGAGTCTGCGGCACGAACGGAGCCTGCGGCATGGACGTCTGAGGCTCCTGTGTCTGCGCGACCCGAGGCGTTGCAGGCGTGTACGGCGCGGCCGGCGGAACGGAAGCAGCCGCCTGTTCGGGCGCGGCTGGTGCGGCCTCCGTACGTGAAGGTGCAGACCAATCGAAGGAATTCACTCGGCGAACACGCGGGATCTGGGCGGTCGGTAGCTCGCCGTCATCGATCACGGGAACGAACGAGGCCTGCTGCGTAGGTGCGGATTCGGGCTCGGGCGCAATGACGGGTTCGGGAACCGCAATCGGCTCGGGCTCGGGCTCGGGAACCACAATCGGCTCCGGCTCGGGCTCGGGTGCGACGATGGGTTCCGGTTCGGGAACCGCAATCGGCTCGGGCTCGGGAACCGCAATCGGCTCGGGCTCGGGCTCGGGTGCGACGATGGGTTCCGGTTCGGGAACCACAATCGGCTCCGGCTCGGGCTCGGGCTCGGGTACGACGACGGGTTCGGGTGCGACGATGGGTTCCGGTTCGGGAACCACAATCGGCTCCGGCTCGGGCTCGGGTGCGACGATGGGTTCCGGTTCGGGCTCGGGCTCGGGCTCGGGAACCGCAATCGGCTCGGGTTCGGGCTCGGGTGAAGGCGCGACCTGAGGAATCGTGACCGGCGCGAGTCGCGGAATTGGAATGCGCGTCGGTGTCGGAATTGTCTCGGGTTCGGCCTCGGGTACGATGATGGGTTCCGGTTCGGGCTGAGGAACAACGATGGGTTCCGGCTCCGGTTCCGGTTCGGGCTGGGGGATGATGATTGGCTCGGGCTCGGGCTGAGGAACGACGATGGGTTCCGGCTCGGGCTCGGGTACGGGGACGGGTTCCGGCTCCGGTTCCGGTTCGGGCTGGGGGATGACGATCGGTTCAGGCTCGGGCTGAGGAACGACGATGGGTTCCGGCTCCGGTTCAGGCTGGGGGATGACGATCGCTTCGGGCTTAGGCTCGGGCTGAGGAACAACGATGGGTTCTGGCTCAGGTGCGACGGCATGCCGAACCTTCGGGATCAGCATTGTTGCAGGAGCATCATCTTGGTCTGCGGGCGGCACCGGCACAGGGTCCGAGACGCGCGACTCGCTATGTGCACGCTCAGTTGCCGGGTGCTCGTGGTAGACCTCGGCCTCGCGCGTGACGGCCTTAGCCGTCGAGACCTGCTCAGCCGAGATGTCCCGGGCGGGCGCAGGAGCGGGCGCAGGAGCAGGATCTGCGGGAGCTGAGGGCACATAGCGATCGGAGCGACGCTGGGGGGTGCCTGCAATCGCAGTGGCGTCCTGCCCCTGGGGGAACCCCGGAGCATAGTTCGCAGCAGGTGCATCCGACCCCTGAGCCATCGGCTGCATCGGCTGTGTCGGCTGCGCAGGGAAAACGGCGGGGCGGTGCCCGTTGCGCGAGCGCCTGCGCTTTGGAGGCTTCGCTGCCTGAACGGGAGCCTCGGGTGCGGGAGCCGCAGGTTCGGGACGCGACTTGTGCTGCCAGACAAAGCCGGTATCACGCGGCTTGGGCTGTGGGAGCGAGGCGAGATCGAGCGCAGACGAATCGGCTGCGGAGGGGCGTCGCGCCTCCTCGGACGAAACCGTTGCTCCTCGGCCCTGATCCACCGCCGGGGCGGTGGCAGTCCGTGGTGACATGTCTGCGGATCGCTCCGGAGCGTAGGGCCCCGAGCCCTGCATCCCCTGAGGGGCGCTCGGGCGACGCACGCGGGACGGAGGCGTGCTCTGTCCCACGCCCTGCGCGGACTCCTTCGAGCGCTTCGAGCGAACCACGTAAATGACGATGACGACGACCAGCACGATGACGATGAGGCCGACAATTAAGCCGATCAGGAGTCCGAGGGAGGGACCAGAAGAAGAATCGGAATCGGATGAGGCAGGGGTTGTGTTGTCGGAGGCTGTTTTACTTCCGGGCACGGGGGTTGCACCCCACGGATCCTTCAGCGCGTTCGCGCCGGCCGCTGCGGCCGGATTCCCGCCGGCTGCAAGTGTTCCATTCACTGTGATGACCTGCGGGACAGTGTCGGTCCATGTCGACACGGAGAGAGCTCGTCCTTCGTAGGTCGTTGCAGAGGTCGCTGCGCCCGATGTTGCGGACTGTACTTCGCCCTCGACGCTGAGAGACACGGAGACGAAAGTGAGGGAAGCGCCGAACGTCTTTCGATACGCGGCCAGGGTCTGGTCAGTGCGAGCAGAGAGCACGAATGTCCCCGAGTTTTGGAGGGTGAACTCGGATTCATCCTGGGCGCGCGTGTACATCAACTGCATGTGGCAGATAGTGGCGTCGTCGCGCGTGACAAACTCGACGTGCTGGTCTGTGGAGCTACCTGCATAGGGCGTGCATGCGGATTCACTCATCGTCCGAGAGGGATCGACGATGGTCAAGGTGTCGACGAGCTGGCCGTCCTTGGTGAGGACGTATGCCTCAGACAGAGTCTGGGCGTCCGCTGCGTGAGCGCCGAATACGACCGTCGACGTGATGAGTAAAGCCCCGAGCGTGGCACACAGGGCGCGAAAGAATCGCATGCAGTCCTCCTGGTATGAACCACTCGATTATCGTCTGTTCGTGGATACAAAGCAACGAGGGGCGTCGGGAGTGATCTAGCCTGACCGGTCGTCAAATAAAGCTGAGGGGACTGTCAAAGGCGAGTGTTCCGTATTGACAAGGTGAGATCGTGCCCTGTCACGTAGTATGACAGGTATCTACCTAAGGTCAGGTTTTCGATGGCCGGTTAGGTGAAAAGCTGAATGAACTGAGGAGGGGTCCTGTGAAGTGTCGACCTGCCACGCGTGCCGATATTCCCGAGATGACACGAATTATCACCGAGGGATTCCTTGACTATCCCTTGCACATCATGCTGAAGCCCTACCTCTACCGGTCGGAGCATTACCCGGAATGCGTCACTGTAATCAATCGCATGCTTGCGGATTCGTACCAGCGGGTCCGTCATGCCCTCGTCGTTGAGCATGAAGGGCGGGTTGTGGGCGCGGCACTCCTGCACGATCGCAAGGTTGGATTTGTCCGGAGCTTCCTCAGTGGCGGGTATGAGTTCTTTCGCTATGCATCGCCCTTGCTCGTGAAAGAGTTCTCGGACGCTGTGGATTCAGGGGACCAAGTGACGGCTGAGAAAGGTGACTTCGACTGGTATCTGGAGGTGCTCTCCGTCGATAAGCAGATGCGAGGGCGTGGTGTCGGTCGTTGGCTCGTCTCGCAGGTTCTTCCGGACTATGTGGCCAAACGTGGTGGGCGCGCGTATGGATTTGTGACGTCCACCGAAGAGAACGCGCGCTTTTACCTCAATGGTGGGTGTGAGCTTCTGGATCGATTCGACATACATATGCGTGATGAAACATGTCCGATTTGGTCCTTTCAGAGGCGCGCAGAGCGTCTTTGATGAGCGATCCAACGGGCCAATTGCGTTGCGCTCCGGCCCTTCGTCCGCAGCCTAGTCTTTTCGCAGGTCGTAGCGCGTGATGCACGTCCCGCAGTTCCGCTTGACTTCAAGGGCTTGAGGTCTTTTAGGGTGAAGCTATGGCAGGAACTGGCTCCGGGCGCACGTACTCCATTAAGGAGGTAGCGGCGCTCGTTGGCTTGCCCCCGTCCACCCTGCGCTATTACGAGGATGTCAGCGTTATTCCTGCCATCGCTCGCGATGCCTCGAGCGGGCATCGCATATACACCGAGGATGATCTCGAGCTACTGACCTGGGTGTCGTGCCTGTCTGCATCCGGGATGTCGATCGCGGACATGCGCGAATATGTCCGCTCCGGCCTGGGTGGGGACAGGGACATCTCCGAGTTCGTGACCCGGCTGGAACAGCAGGATGCCCGCCTCCAGGAGGAGGCGCAGATTATTGACCTTCGTCGTGAGTTCTTGCGCACAAAGATTGCTTACTGGCGCGCGATCAAACACGAGGATGCCGCAGAAGCTGAGCGCTTGGATATCGATGCGCGCGCGCTCGCGGAGCGCCTCAAGAAGTGGTCAATGCGTTCGTGAAAGCCTAGTGGGGCGGTCTTCATGCCTGCTCCGAACGTCGCCCCGCTAGGGGGCACGGGGCCGCGTATCCGGGTGGATGCGCGGCCCTCATTCATGATCGCCCCGGAGTCCAGTAGGGGATGTGCTGCCTCAAGTAGGCCATCTCTCGCTCGATCGCCCGGGCAAGGTGCTCCAAGGGGAGCGCATCGTCCCCGTGCCATGAGATTTCACTGACGACGAGGAGTCTGGGGAGCAGGTGGTAGAAGAGTAGGTCGGGGGTCGTCACCAATGTGGACCAGGCAACGGCCTCGACGCCTTTGAGTCGCTCGCTGTGAAGCATGGGCGGGAGCTGCTCGGCGATCTGGTGCGCGGTGAGTGGGGGCTGTGGTGACGAGGAATCGAGTGAGGGGTGGCTGAGGGTTAGCAGGTCGGAGTCTGCGAGTATCCATGAGGCACCCGACGTGGCTGCGTCCTCGTTCTCGGTTCCACTGTGGCGTGAGGAGAGGAGGATCGTCCCAGGTGGTGGGCCGCCGTAGGCGTGGATTGCCGTGTCCCATGCGGCCGCGCGCCGGCCGTGGAAGTGGAGGACGCGCATGGCTCTGTCGATGAAGAGGCGCTCAATGTCTCGTCCGGAGCCGAGGCCAGCCTGTGCGAGCCGTCGGTCCCGTTCCCATGGGCTCCAGTCCGTGCGGGGTATGCCGATGTGGATGATGGGGGAGGGGAATAGATCGCAGGCGTGATGGAAGGCGGCCTCGACGAATTGGAGGGATGAGGCGAGGGGCCACAGCGTTGAGTTGTCCTCTTGGGGGGAGACGAGGTCGGGGTTGCCCAAGTGCGGGTATGCGTGGATTGCAGCGCCGGCTGCGGATGGGATTGAGATTTCCGGAATGATGCGCACGTCCCGCAGCGCGGCGAAGCGAACGAGGTGTCGAATGTTTGCGTCGGAATAGAAACCCTGAGTGGTGCGTGCGGGTGACGTACGCCATGAGCCTGATTGCTGGGGTGTGCACGTGCGGTCGTACCAGTGTGCCGGATTTCGTGGAATCTGTGCTCCGACAGATGTGAGCGCCGGGTAGCCGGGTACTGGGAGACGCCAGCCTGCGTTGTCTGTCAGATGCCAGTGCAGGATGTTCAGGCGGTAACGCGCCATGACGGTGATGATGAGCTCCATGACGGGCACTGACCAGAATGTGCGTGCGGAGTCAATGAGGAGGCCGCGCCACGAGCATGCCGGTGGCTTGGTGGGATCGTGAGGGAAGGGGGAGGGTGATGTCGCCATTGCGTTTCCTAGAAGTGGACTTATTAAAGTGTAACAAGCGTCACTTGTGCTGAGGGTCGGTTTAAAGGGTGTCAATCTCTTCAGTTTCAAGGGAAATGGTGAATATCTTCCGACTGTCGGGTTTGTCATTTAGGGATACAATACCTCTGCTAATGTGAACCTAGTCATACTCGAAGAGGAGTGTTTTATGCTGTCGACTGACACAGTGTCTCTGAACCCCAACCCGCTGGTGCAGGCCCTCGGAAAGCCCGCGAAGGAATTCACGAAAGCCGACATCATCGGCTACATCGAAGACAATGACATCCAGATGCTCAACCTCCGCTATGTCGGAGGGGATGGGCGTCTGAAGACCCTGAACTTCGCGATCCAATCCAAGGCTCACCTGGACCGGGTGCTGACGCTCGGAGAACGCGTCGACGGTTCCTCGCTGTTCGCATTCGTCGAGGCGACCTCCTCGGACCTGTATGTCGTGCCGCGCGTGGCCACGGCGTTCCTCAATCCCTTCGCGCACATCCCGACCGTGGATATTCTGTGTGGCTTCTACGATGTTGACGGCCAGCCCCTGGCCTCGGCGCCCCAGGAAATCCTGCGCAAGGCGCAGCGTGCGCTCAAAGAGGAGACGGGCTGCGAACTGCAGGCACTCGGCGAACTCGAGTACTACCTATTCTCGGAAGAAGAAGAACTATTCCCCGTCGAGCCCCAGCGCGGCTACCACGAGTCCGGTCCCTTCTCGAAGTGGGAGGACATGCGCACGGAGACACTCGCACACCTCGTTGCCATCGGCGCCTCGGTGAAGTACGCCCATTCCGAGGTCGGTAACTTCGTTGCCGACGGACGTCAGATGGTTCAGCAGGAGATCGAGTTCCTGCCCGTTGACGCCCTGGACGCGGCCGACCAGATGGTACTCGCCAAATGGGTGCTGCGCGAAGTCGCCCATTCCTACGGCATCCATGTCTCCTTCTCGCCGAAGATCGCCGTGGGACAGGCGGGTTCCGGCATGCACTTCCATACCCGCATCGTGAAGGACGGCGTCAACCAGTTCTCGACAGGATCCGGTCTGACGGACACCGCGCTCAAGGTGATTGGCGGCTACCTGTCGCATGCGGCATCACTGACCGCATTCGGCAACACGGTCCCCACCTCGTTCCTGCGTCTTGTTCCCCACCAGGAAGCACCGACCTCGATCTGCTGGGGTGACCGCAACCGTTCCGTGCTCGTGCGCGTCCCACTCGGCTGGCAGAACATCGACGACTCGATGTTCCGTGATGCCAACCCCAACGAGCCGCCGATCGTCGATCTGCCCAATGACTCTCAGACCGTGGAGCTGCGCAGCCCTGACGGGTCCGCAGCAGTCCACCTGCTCCTCGCCGGCATCGCCGTCGCCGCGCGTCTCGGCCTGACACAGCCGGGCATGGAAGAGTACGCCCGCGAGCGCAAGGTCGACGGCGACGCATCGCAGACCCCCGGCCTCGACCAGCTGCCGGCCTCCTGCTTCGAGGCTGCCGACAGGCTTCTCGCTCAGCGCGCGGACTATGAAGCGAAGGATGTCTTCCCGGCAGGCCTCATCGACTCGTGGGCGTCCCGCCTCATCGACCTGGGAGACGAACACCTGCGTGATGACCTGGCAGACTCGCGCGTGTCAGTCGAGGAACTTGTGGAGCGCTACTTCCACATCGGCTGATCCATCGACAAGTGGCCCCGACCTCGTCCCCGAGGTCGGGGCCACTGTGGTCCGTGGACGCCTAAGAGTGGTCGGGCGGGGAAAAGCGCTCAGTGGCTGACTGAGCGTCAGGACGGTCGCAGGCCTGAGCACTCGCGGGTGCATTCTCCTCGGACGTTGACGAGGTCGGCGCGAGAGACCGCCTCCCGTAGGGGGTGGCAGCGCTCTTGCGCGTCGAAGCGGAGCGTCGCTGCGCGTCACGCAGCGTAGCGTCACGCTCGAACTGCGCGTCCGCAGCCACCTGGCGCGAGCGCGCAGATCGTCGCGCGAGACCAGTGATGACAGCCAGCGCAAGGACGCTGCCCGTGATGGCCGCGATCGGTGTCAGCGACCGTGCAGTGGAGGTGTGCACCCGCCCGTCGGAGGATGCTGCAACGGGTGCCGACGGCGATGGGCTAGGGGAGGGCGCCGCGGTGGGCGCATCGGTGTCAACAGTGCCCGTCGCGCTCACGTTGCCGGTGACATCGTGCCAGGTGACCGTGCTCGCGTCCGTCTTCGTCGAAGCCCCGGGGGTGGTGATCTGCCCGTCGTTCGAGGCATCGACGATGACGGAGCTGTGCGCGATCAGAGTGACGGACTCGATGGACGCAACAGCGTCGGGCGTTGCGAAGCCCTCCAGGAGACGCGTCGACGTCGACTTGAAGTGGAAGACCCCGCCGTCGTCGACCGAGACGACCTCAGCGCCGCCGTCCTCAAGGTCCCACGTGAAACGGCACCCGTCCACGCCGTCGACCGTCACGAGGAGGGAAGACGTCGCCTTGGCGGCCGTGCCCATCGACTGACACTGCTCGCCAATGAGCGCCTGATCCGTCACCAGCGTCACCTGATGGGTCGCGCTGACGCCCGGCGTCATTTCGTAGACCTCGGCCAGGCGGATCTGCGTCGGGTTGTCGGCGAGCGTTGCAGCCCCGCCCGCGGTCAGGGCGAGAGCCCCTGCGGTACCGAGCAACGCTCGCACACACCTCATGCGGCCTCGTCCTCCGCACGCAGGCGAGGAACCGACGTCTTCTCCGGGCGGATCCCCACCTTGTCCGCGTAAAACGCGCGGATAACCTCCATGTCGGCGCGCACGTCGCCCGTCAGCTGGTACGTCGGACCCCAGCCGAAGGTGCGGGTGTTGCGGTCAATAAAGCCGAGTTGAATCGGCACGCCCGCCTCCATCGCGATCCGGTAGAAACCGGACTTCCAGTAATCGCGGTGCGAACGCGTGCCCTTCGGGGTGATGCACAGCGTGAATGAATCCGCCTCGCGGATGCGCGAAGCGACCTGGTCGACGAGGCCGTGCGCGGCGCTGCGCTCCACCGGGACGGCGCCGATCTTCTTGACGAACCAGCCGAGCAGCGGTGCCTTGACGACGGAATCCTTCACCAAGAATGAGAACGTGCGCCCCGACTTCCACATGGAGATCGCCATGAAGACGCCATCCCAATTCGAGGTGTGCGGGGCGCCGATGACGATGACCTTGTCCGGCAGGGGCTGGGTGGTCAGCTTCCACCGGGAAACGGACAGGTATGCGGACGCGATCGCGGAGGTGAGAGCCATGGGGGCCTTTCTGGTCGTAGCTGGAGCTAATCCTACCCGTGGGGCGGTCAGTCCAGTGACTCCACGGCGAGCGTCTGCGTCATGATGTGGGGATGCCCCGGCCACAGCGTGAGCGCCCGTTCGCGCACTGCCGCTGTTTCCACGCACACGAAGTTCTGCCACTCGCCCTCACCGATGTCGCTCATGGTGGCCGCGCCCTGTGACCAGGGGTTCCACACGATCGTCGAGCCCGAGCCGTTCTTGTCCACGACGATACGCCGTCCCAGCTTCGGGTCGATGACCTGGACCTGCGCCGTGGAGGTGTAGACGCGGTCGGTCGGCCCGATAAAGGTGATGTCGCCGCTCTGGGTGGCATAGCGCTCCCGGACCTTGTCGTAGTAGCGTTCGCCGTCCAATCCCTCCACCGTCACGTCCTTGACGTCGCCGATGTGCAGGTAGGTGTGCAGGGCCGCCTCGATCGCGAAGGGGTGGTCGTCCTCGTTCGTGAGGGTCAGGGTGACGTTCAGTTCGTCCCCCGCGGATATGTCAAGGCGTGCGCAGAACGAGTGGGGGTAGAGGGGGGACGTCTCGCCCGTGTGGTGCAGCTCGAAGGTGAACGAGGCCGGGGCGTCGTCCGCGGGCAGGGCGGACGAGCGCAGCGTCCACAGCGATGTGCGGGCAAAGCCGTGCGCACCTGCGCCGTCCCCCGGCCTCGTCGGCGAATCGGTGGGGCTGCCGAACCAGGGGAGACACAGGGGGATGCCGCCGCGGATTGCCTTCGTGCCATCGAGCACCGCGCGGGAGGAAAGCCACAGGACGTCGGAATAGCCGGTGGGACGCCATGACAAGAGGTGCGCGCCGAAGGGGGTGACAAGGGCCGAGGCCGCGGAAACGTCTGCGCTGAGCGTCGCGATGTCAGTCATAGTATTCAGTAAACGCCATCGCTTGTTATCGAGCAAATAGACCGGCCGGAGGTCGCTGAGATGACCACCTGTCGACCGTGACGTGGTGGAATTCGCAGGGCGGGGATCGCATTGCCCGTCGTTGAGCCGATATTCTTGAAGACGTATGTGCGTGAAATCGATTCGAACCGGTCGCCTCCGCGACGTGCTCGCCTCCCAACACGCATAAATCTGTATCCACATTTGAGGAGTCCACATATGTCCACGCGTCCCGACCTGCGAAACGTCGCGATCGTCGCACACGTCGATCACGGAAAGACCACGCTGGTTGACGCAATGCTCTGGCAGTCCGGAGCGTTCTCCGAGCGTGACACGGTCGAAAAGACCGGTGAGCGCGTCATGGACTCCGGCGATCTCGAGCGCGAGAAGGGCATTACCATTCTCGCGAAGAACACCGCCGTCCACTATCGCGGCCCCGCCGCGCAGGCCCTCGGCCTGGAAGATGGCGTCACCATCAACGTCATCGACACCCCCGGCCACGCCGATTTCGGTGGCGAGGTCGAGCGCGGCCTGTCGATGGTCGACGGCGTCGTCCTCATGGTCGACGCCTCCGAAGGCCCGCTTCCGCAGACGCGTTTCGTGCTGCGCAAGGCCCTGCAGGCACACCTGCCCGTCATCGTCGTCGTCAACAAGGTCGACCGCCCCGACTCGCGCATCGAAGAGGTCGTCTCCGAGACCACCGACCTGCTGCTCTCCCTGGGCGAGGACCTCATGAACGAGGGCATCGACATCGACGTGGACTCTCTCATGGACGTCCCCGTCGTCTACGCCTCCGCCAAGGCCGGCAAGTGCTCCCTGGAGAACCCGGGCGACGGCCAGCTGCCCACCGAGGACCTTGAGCCCCTGTTCGAGACCATCCTCAACCGTATCCCCGGCCCCTCCTACGACGAGGACATGCCGCTGCAGGCACACGTCACCAACCTGGACGCTTCGCCGTTCCTGGGCCGTCTCGCCCTGCTGCGCATCCACAACGGCACCCTCAAGAAGGGCGCGGACGTGGGCCTGGCGCGCCACGACGGCACGATCCAGCGCGTCCACATCTCCGAGCTGCTGGCCACCGAGGGCCTCGAGCGCGTGTCCACCGACTCCGCTGCCCCCGGCGACATCGTCGCGGTCGCCGGCATCGAGGACATCATGATCGGCGAGTCCCTCGTCGACCTCGATGATCCGCGTCCTCTCCCGCTCATCACGGTCGACGACCCGGCCATCTCGATGACCATCGGCATCAACACCTCGCCCATGGCGGGCCGCGTGAAGGGTGCCAAGGTCACGGCCCGTCAGGTCAAGGATCGCCTCGACCGCGAGCTCATCGGCAACGTGTCCCTGAAGGTCCTGCCCACCGAGCGCCCCGACGCCTGGGAGGTCCAGGGCCGTGGCGAGCTCGCCCTGGCAATCCTCGTTGAGCAGATGCGCCGCGAGGGCTTCGAGCTGACCGTCGGCAAGCCGCAGGTCGTCACCAAGGAGATCGACGGCGTCCTCAGCGAGCCCATGGAGCGCATGACGATCGACATCCCCGAGGAATACCTCGGCGCGGTGACGCAGCTGATGGCCGCCCGCAAGGGCCGCATGGAGACCATGGCAAACCACGGTTCGGGCTGGATCCGCCTCGAGTTCGTGGTTCCCGCGCGAGGCCTCATCGGATTCCGCACGCGTTTCCTCACCGAAACGCGCGGCACCGGCATCGCCTCGTCCATCGCTGACGGCTACGCGCCCTGGCAGGGCACCATCGAGCAGCGCCTCACGGGCTCCCTCGTCGCCGACCGCGCCGGCCAGGCCACGCCGTATGCCATGACGAACCTGCAGGAGCGCGGCTCCTTCATCGTCGAGCCCTCCTCCGAGGTCTACGAGGGCCAGGTCGTGGGTGAAAACCCGCGCGGCGAGGACATGGACGTGAACATCTGCCGCGAAAAGAAGCAGACCAACACCCGCAGCGCGACCGCCGACGTGTACGAGTCGCTGACCCCCTCGCGCAAGCTCACCCTCGAGGAGTCCCTCGAGTTCGCAGCCAACGACGAGTGCGTCGAGGTCACGCCCGAGGCCGTGCGCGTGCGCAAGGTCGTCCTGGATGCCCAGGAGCGCTTCAAGATCGCCGCTCGCGAGCGTCGCGCCAACCGCTGAACTGCCTTGCCCTCCGCCCGCTAGACGGTGGGCGGAGGCGGTACGCGCTTGCCTGTCACCATCGTGCGGGCGTCCACGCGGACCGGCCCACGCCTCGTCGCGACCGTGACGTGCGTGGGAGCCACCTCGAGTGCCTCCCCGAGCGCATCGTGCAGCCCGTCTGCCAGGCGGTAGCGGATGACGATCCTCTCGCCGACCCTGAAGCTCATCCACGGCAAGGCGGGAATTGCGCCAGGTGCGCGTGCGGAAATTTCCTCGCGCGCCCCATCCGTTCCGTTCGATGGAATCGGCGTATTTCCGCCGCTTGTGGCGGTCTTGCTGACGCGGGGTGACTCGGGGTTGCTCATACGTGAATAATAGAATCAACGAGTCTTTAGAACTGACCAGGAGGAACGTCTCATGACCTACGTCATCGCGCAGCCCTGCGTGGACGTCAAGGATCGCGCATGCGTGGACGAGTGCCCCGTCGACTGCATCTACGAGGGCGCCCGTTCGCTCTACATCCACCCCGAGGAGTGCGTGGACTGCGGCGCATGCGAGCCCGTGTGCCCGACCGAGGCCATCTTCTACGAGGACGACCTGCCCGATGAGTGGTCGGACTATCTGCGCGCCAACGCCGAATTCTTCAACGAGCTGGGCAGCCCCGGCGGCGCCCAGAAGACCGGCGTCCAGGACTTCGACGATTCGATGATCACCGCGCTGCCGCCTCAGAATGAGGACTGGAAGGCCGAAAACCTCTGACAGTCGATAGGGTAGGGGTATGACCACGATCCTTCCCCGCCCCCTTGACCTGCCCGAATTCCCCTGGGATCAGCTGGCACCCGCAAAAGCGCGCGCGGCCGGCCATCCCGGGGGAATTTGCGATCTCAGCGTCGGAACACCCGTCGACGATACGCCCGCGTTCATCCGCGAGGCCCTGGCCGACGCATCCAACGCGCACGGCTACCCGACGGTGATTGGCACTACCGAGGTGCGCGATGCGATCCTTGCGTGGGGACAGCGACGGGGCATGGTCGACGTTGGCCGCGGCGGCGTGATTCCCACGATCGGATCGAAGGAAGCAGTCGCCTGGATTCCCGCCCTCCTGGGTGTGTGCGCGGGCGACACCGTCCTCGTGCCCGAGGTTGCCTACCCGACCTACGACATCGGTGCCCGGCTCGCGGGTGCCACGCCCGTCGCCGTGGATCCGACGAACCCCGAGCGCTGGCCCGAGGCCGCGCTCGTCTACCTGAACTCCCCGGGCAACCCCGACGGCCACGTGATGAGCAAGGACGAGCTGCGCGCGGTCGTCGCCTGGGCACGTGCCCACGGCGCAGTCGTCGTCTCCGACGAGTGCTACGCGGCGCTGCCCTGGTCCGAGCCCTACGTGAGCGAGGGCGTGCCCTCTCTGCTCGATGCGGACGTGTGCGACGGCGACGCGAGCGGCCTCCTCGTCCTGTACTCCCTGTCCAAGCAGTCGAATCTTGCGGGCTACCGAGGCGCCCTCATCTACGGTGATCCCGCGCTGGTCGCTCCCATCGTGAGCGTGCGCAAGCACTCCGGGCTCATGGTGCCCGCCCCGGTTCAGCACGCGATGGCGGTCGCCCTGCGCGACACTGAGCACGTGGAGCGCCAGCGCGGCGTCTATGCGGCGCGTCGTGCCCTCCTCCTCGATGCGCTGACCGATGCTGGCCTCGACGTCGACCCCGACAGCGCCGCTGGCCTGTACCTGTGGGTCGTCGACCCTGCCAACCCGACCGACTCATGGGCGCTCGTGAACCGCCTGGCCGACCTCGGCATTCTCGCGGCGCCCGGCGACTTCTACGGCACGGCCGCCCACGGGCGCGTGCGCGTGGCCCTGACCGCCACCGACGAGCGCGTGGCTGCCGCAGCGAAGCGCATCCGCGAGGCATGGAACGTGCGCTGAGAGACGCGTCGATACAACGAGGCCGGGGCCACCCGCGTACACTGCGCACGGGCGGCCCCGGCCTGGTTGATAGGAAAACTCAGTTCGACGCGTGCAGAGCGTCGTTGAGCTCGATGCCCACCACGCCCGCGCGGGCAATGGCCTCGATACGGCCGGTCTGGGAGTTGCGGCGGAACAGGATGTTCGACGCACCCGACAGCTCGCGGGCCGCAATCGTGCGCGGCTCGGCCTCGCCGGAGGAATCAATGAGCGTGACCTTCGCGCCGGCGGTCACGTACAGGCCGGCCTCGACCACGCAGTCATCTCCCAGAGCGATGCCCAGGCCCGAGTTCGCGCCCAGGAGGCAGCGCTCGCCCAGGCGCACGCGCTGCTTGCCGCCGCCCGAGAGCGTGCCCATCGTGGAGGCGCCGCCGCCCACATCCGAGCCGTCGCCGATGACGACGCCCTGCGAGACGCGGCCCTCGACCATCGAGCGGCCCAGCGTGCCGGCGTTGAAGTTGACGAAGCCGGCGTGCATGACGGTCGTTCCCTCGGAGAGGTAGGCGCCCAGGCGCACGCGCGTGCCGTCGGCAATGCGCACGCCGGTCGGCAGCACGTAGTTGACCATCGGCGGGAACTTGTCGACGCCCTGCACGGTCACGGGGTGGCCATCACGGGCGCGCAGGCGCAGGCGGGTGGCCTCAAAGTCTGCGACAGCGCACGGGCCGGCGTCCGTCCACACGACGTTGGGCAGCACCGCGAAGATACCGTCCAGGTTGATCGTGTTGGGTGCCACCAGGCGGTGGGAGAGCAGGTGCAGGCGCAGGTAGGCGTCCTCCGTCGAGGCGGGGGCCTCTTGCAGGTCAATCGTCGTGTTCACGACGACGGTGCGCACGCGGCGCGCGTCATCGACGCGTTCCAGCACGGACAGCGAGGTCGCCAGTTCCTCGTCGGTGCCGGGCTCGCCCAGGTGCGGGGCGGGGTACCACGTGTCGAGTGTCGTTCCGTCCAGAGTGATCGTTGCGAGGCCGATGCCCCATGCAGTGCTGTTGTCCATGTCCCTACAGTACGGGGCGATGGGAGGGGGACAAGCGCTGAAACTCAGGGGCGCGGCGCATCCCACAGGTGGGGCCAGAATACGCCGAGCTCGGTGGCCATGGACCGCAGCAGGGGCAGGGAGATGCCGACGACCGAGTGATAATCGCCTGTTACGCCCTCGATGAAGGGCCCGCCGAGCCCATCGACCGTAAACGAACCGGCAACGTGCAGGGGCTCGCCGGTGGCCACGTATGCGTCGATCTCGGCATCCGAGATGTCCCCGAAGTGCACCTGGGTCGAGGCGGAGCGGGTGAGGCTTGCGCTTACCGTGCGTTCCTCGGCTGTGCCTTCGTGCCTCGACGAGGCCGGGGCGAGGATAGCCGCGCAGTGGCCTGTCCACAGGGTTGCGGTCGTGCGGCGCATGGCGCGGATGCGCTCGCGTGCGACGTCGGGAGTGTGGGGCTTGCCGAGCATCTGGCCGCCGATCTCGAGCATTGAGTCGCAGCCGACGACGAGGACGGGCTCGCCCTCGGGAAGGTCAGGAGCCTTGTCCGGGGCGCCCAAGGCCTCGCAGACGTCCGCGCACTTAGCTGCTGCGAGCGCTGCGACTTCGTCGGCGGGGGTGGTTGTGCCGCCGCAAAAGGCTCGACCTCCGGGGAGTGCGGCGAGGATGGCATCCTCGTCAACTGTTGATACATGAACGATTGGTGTGATGCCCGCCGCAATGAGGGTCGCGCGGCGGGCGGGGGATGCTGAGGCAAGAACAAGGCGCATGAGGACATTGTCTCCCAACGTGCTTCCTGCGCACAGACAAGGTGCAATTTGGTGCAGGAATCTCGGTTTTCGCAGGTAAACGTGCAATTCTCTAGAGAAAAACCCATCAGACTACTACAATTGTCAATGTGCGAGGTCGCATTCCCGATGTGACTTTGAAAAGTGATCTGATATACCGTTACCCGCTGATGTGGTGTTGAGTCAGCTCAAAGAGGAGGGATTTGCGATGGATGAGCGCGCGGCTTCGTCCCCTGCAACTCCTGATGACCTGACCGCAACAAGCTACGTTCCTCAGCTGCTCGGTGGTCATCTGACGTATTCCGCCCGCGACATTGCGGAGGCGACGAATACGCCTATCGAGCGCGTCTTCCGTTTCTGGATCGCCCTCGGCTTCCAGGCTCCTACCGCCGATGACAAGGTTTTTTCGCAGCGCGACCTGGATGTTTTCAGTCGCTGGCATGAGCTTGTCGAATCGGGCGGCATTGATACATCGACCTCTCGTTCCCTCCTGCGCGCGAACGCTCACCTGGCCGACCGTCTGGCTCTGTGGCAGTTCGAGGCCCTGGTCGAGGACTCGATGCGTCGCTTCATGCTGGATGACACGACTGCCCGCATGTACGTGCTCGACCATATGCGTGAGTACATCGATGTCTTCCAGGAGATGTTCACCTATGCGTGGCGGCGTCAGCTTGAGGCGGCGCTGTCCCGTTTCGACCGCGAGGTCTCCCAGCGCGGGCATGAGGAGCGCCATAATCGTTTCCCGCTCAACCGCTGCCTTGGCTTCGTGGACATGGTGTCCTACACGTCCTCTTCGACGATCCTCGGTGACGCTCTCGTGGGGCTCATTGAGCGCTTCGAAGAAGAGAGTCGTAACGCCGTCATTGAGGAGGGTGGTCGCGTCGTCAAGATGATCGGCGATGCTGTCCTCTACATTGCGGACGACCTGTCGACCGGCCTGCGCGTGGCCACGTCTCTGATTGAACGCCTCAATGCTGATGATGAGATGCTGCCGGTGCGCGCCTCGTTCGTGCGCGGCGATGTGTTCTCGCGTTCGGGCGATGTCTTTGGCCCCACCGTCAACCTTGCATCTCGCCTCGTGGACATCGCGCCGGTGGGCAAGATCCTGACGGATCCGACCACGGCTGCCGCCATCGCAGCCGGCGAGGTCGGTGACGGATATGAGCTCGAAGAGTTCCCGACCGCAGACTTGCGTGGCTTCGGTCCGGTCTCGCCGTACCTGCTCGCGAGCGTTGTCAACTAACGTTCATCTCGCAGTGTGAACGAGTGTCTGATTGGCCCGGATAACGGGTCAAGAAAGGTGCAAGTTTTGGTTCGGAATTGCTAAGATGAACGCGTGACTACAGTTCTCCTCGTTGAAGACGATCCGGCCATCTCTGAGCCCCTTGCCCGCGCACTGGGCAGGGAGGGCTACGACGTGCGTGCACATGCGACGGGCGCTGAGGCCCTCGCCGATGTGCGTGGCGTTGATCTGGTCGTCCTGGACCTCGGCCTGCCGGACATGGACGGCCTGGATGTCGCTCGCGAGATCCGCTCCTCCGGCAACCGAGTCCCGATCCTGATCCTCACCGCCCGCACGGACGAAGTTGACATGGTCGTCGGCCTCGACGCCGGTGCAGATGACTACGTGACGAAGCCGTTCCGTCTGGCCGAGCTTCTTGCCCGCGTGCGCGCCCTCCTGCGCCGCCAGGCCGCGGAACCCGTCGAGGGTGAGCTGCGCGCGCAGGATATTCGCATGGATGTCGCCGCGCACCGCGCTTTCGTCGGTGACGTCGAGCTGAGCCTGACGGCCAAGGAATTCGACCTCTTGCGCGTCCTCCTACGCGAGGCCGGATCCGTCGTCGCCCGCGACACCCTCATGCGCGAGGTCTGGGGCTCGGATCCGACCGGCTCCACGAAGACCCTCGACATGCACGTGTCGTGGCTGCGTCGCAAGCTCGGCGACGACGCGACCGACCCGCACTACATCACGACCGTCCGCGGGATGGGTTTCCGCTTCGAAAACGCTCGCTGAACGCCGCTGAGGGAGGCTCGTCATGCGCGCACGCGCGGTGAGGATGATCGTCTCGGTCGTCGCCGTCGTGTGCCTTCTGATGGGACTCCCCGGCGCGTTTTTCGCGTCGGCGTCCATCTGGACCTCCGAGCAGCGAGGCCTTGAGGTCCAGTCCCAGTCGATCTTGCAGAGCGTTGAACGCAGGTGGGCGGCGGGGGAGAGCACCGACCCCGCGACCCTTGCGTCGCTCGTCACCGATCAGGCGAAGAGTCGGGGCGGCGAACTCGCGTATCGGATTAAGGTTCCCGATGCGAACCTCGTCACCAACGCGAAGATCATCCCGGGCCGCACCATGACGGCCATCGCCTCGTCCCCCAGCGGAATCTCCGTCCAGCTCACCTCATCCGCTTCGGCGGCACTGTCGCGCATTGCGTGGACGTGCTCGCTTTTCGGAGCTGGCATGGCCCTGTCGATGCTGATCGGCTGGCTCATGGCGCGTGCCCTGTCGCGCGATCTGTCCGCTCCCCTCATCTACCTGGCCGCCCAGGCTGAGCAGATCGGTTCGGGCGGTGTGCGCGCCCGTGTCGAGAAGTCCGGCATTGAGGAAATCGACCTGGTCTCCGAGGAGCTGGCCCGCACCGGTGAACGTATGGCGGGCCGACTCGCGGCTGAGCGTCAGGCGGCCGCCGATGCCTCGCACCAGCTGCGCACCCCTCTGACGGCGCTGTCCATGCGCCTGGAGGAGATCGAACTGATCTCCACGGAGGATGAAGTGCGCAGCGAGGCCCGCACGTGCCTCGAACAGGTTGAGCGCATGACGAACGTCGTGACGGAGCTCCTGGACGTTTCGCGGCGACAGACCAGCCAGACCGAGGCCATCCACATTCTCGAGGTCTTCAACACGGCCCGCGAGGAGTGGGAGGACCAGTTCGAGGCCGCCGGACGATCCCTCGTATTCCTCGACGAAGCTGAGCGCCCGATCCTCGCCGATGCTGGAAAGCTCGGTCAGGTCCTGGCCACCCTCATTGAAAACTCCCTGCGCTACGGCGGTGGGACCACGCGCGTGTGGGCGCACGCGGGCACATCCAAGCGCGGCGTCGTCATTGAGGTGAGCGACGAAGGCGAGGGCATCGATGAGAGCCTCGCTCCCGATATTTTCGAAAAAGGTGTCTCGGGACACGGCTCGACGGGCATCGGCCTGGCCCTGGCCCACGACCTCGCGCAGGCCATGGGCGGCCGCCTCGAGCTGAAGACGAACAAGCCCCCCGTTTTCACGGTGTCGGTTGCGGCGATTCCCGCATCGCTGGACCCGGACCGCGTGATGCCTGAAGGACCCCTCATGTCCATGGGACGCCGCTCGCGGCGCTTTTAGCGGCGCGATAGATTCAAGGAGTGGAATACGAGATGCGCACACCTCCCACCGTTGCCGTCATTGGCGGCGGACAGCTGGCACGGATGATGCAGGAGAGCGCGATTGCGCTCGGAATCAACCTGCGCGCACTTGTCGAGGCCGACGACGGGTCGACCGGGCAGGTGACGGTTGATAAGGCGGCGGGGGCTCCCGCTGACCTGGATGCTGTCCGCGCGCTCATCGACGGCGCGGACGTCCTCACCTTCGAGCACGAGCACATTCCAGCGGCCACCATGGAGGAGGCTGCGCGCCTCGTCTCCGTTCAGCCCCCGGCGAGCGCCCTGCTCTACGCGCAGGACAAGCTCGCCATGCGCGAGCGCCTGACCGCGATGGGTATTCCGTGCCCCGCGTGGGCCCGCGTCGAGGACGAATCCCAGCTGGAGGAGTTCGGCGCCACGATCGGTTGGCCTCTCATCGTCAAGACGCCGCGCGGCGGTTACGACGGGCACGGCGTGGCTGTCGCTCATAGCCCCGCGGACGTGTCCTCCTGGTGGGGGCATGGTCCCCTCCTGGCCGAGGCCCTGGTTCCCTTCACGGGCGAGGTGGCTGCTCTGCTGGCGCGCACCCCGTCGGGTGAGATCGCCTCGTGGCCCGTGGCCTCCACCGTGCAGGTGGACGGCGTGTGCGCCGAGGTGACCGCTCCCGCCGTTGGCATCCGTCCCGAGACGGCTGCCGAGGCACGCCGCATCGGCGAGCGTATCGCCTCCGAGCTGGGAGTCACCGGCGTCCTCGCCGTCGAAATGTTTGTCGTCGGTGAGGGTGCGGACGAGCGCGTACTGGTTAACGAGCTCGCTATGCGTCCCCACAACACGGGGCACTGGACCATCGACGGGGCGATTACCAGCCAGTTCGAGCAGCACCTGCGCGCCGTCCTCGATCTGCCGCTCGGCTCGACCGATCTGCGTGCTCCGGGCTCGCACTCCGTCATGGTGAATCTCCTCGGCTCGGCTCACGCTCAGCCCGCGCGCGCCCTCGCGGCAGCCTTCCGGGCCGGGGGAGAGAATGCAAAAGTCCACCTGTACGGCAAGGAAGTGCGCCCCGGCCGCAAGCTCGGACACGTCACCGTCGTCGATCAGGACCCCGCCCTCGCCCTTGAGCGGGCACGGGCCGCAGTCGCCGCCCTCCGAGGCGACGCGCCCACCGACTAACCTTCCACCCACTGACGGCCGCGGGACCAGGTGCCCCGGCCTCGTTCCCTCCCGAAAGGACTGCCCGTGACTACCGACCTTGACATCCAGCTGACCGCCACCGGCGATAATCCGATCGTCGGCGTCGTCATGGGTTCCGACTCTGACTGGCCGACCATGGAGCCCGCCGTTGCTGCGCTCGCGGAGTTCGGCATCGCCTGCGAGGTCGGCGTCGTCTCCGCTCACCGCATGCCCGAGGACATGGTCGCCTACGGGAGGAGCGCCTCGGCACGCGGCCTGCGCGTCATCATCGCCGGCGCTGGGGGAGCGGCCCACCTGCCCGGCATGCTCGCAGCCCTCACTGAGCTACCCGTCATCGGCGTCCCTGTGCCGCTCAAGCACCTTGACGGCGTCGACTCCCTGCACTCCATCGTCCAGATGCCCGCCGGCGTGCCCGTCGCGACCGTCTCCATCGCGGGTGCGCGTAACGCGGGCCTGCTCGCCGCACGGATCCTCGGTGCGGGCGAAGGCGAGCGCGCCGAGGGCCTGCGTGCCCAGATGCGTTCTTTCCAGAAGGACCTGCGCGACGTGGCCAATGCGAAGGGCGCGGCGCTCGCTCGACGCGTGTCAGAGGCACGCTAAGCAACGCAAACACAAGCACCGTGCGGGTAGCCCTGAGGGGTCGGCGCGTCGTATCCTGGAACCATGAGCATTCTCGTTTGTGGCGGCGCCGGCTACATCGGCGCGCATGTTGTCCGTCTCCTGCGTCAGCGCGGGGATCGCGTCGTTGTCGTCGACGACCTGTCGAGTGGTAAGGCATCGCGCGTCGGCGACGCCAAGCTCGTGAAGCTTGACGTGACGCTGGACGAAGCCCGCTCGGCGCTGTCTACCCTCATGGTGGACGAGGACGTCACGGCCGTCATCCACTTCTCCGCACGCAAGCAGGTCGGCGAGTCCGTCGAACGCCCCGCCTGGTACTACCAGCAGAACATTGGCGGAATGGCCAACGTCCTCCTCGCAATGGAGGACGCCGGAGTCGACCAGATGATCTTCTCGTCCTCGGCCGCAGTGTACGGAACTCCCGAGCTGCCTGTGGTCACCGAGGACATGGCCGGTCACCCCATCAACCCCTACGGCGAGACGAAGCTGATCGGCGAATGGCTGATGGCTGACTGCGAGCGCGCCTGGGACTTGAAGTGGATCGGCCTGCGCTACTTCAACGTTGCGGGTGCCGGGTGGCCCGACCTGGCCGACGACGCCGTCATGAATCTGATCCCGATGGTGCTGGACCGCGTTGAGCGAGGCGAGAGCGCCAAGATCTTCGGCACTGACTACGACACCCCCGACGGCACCTGCATCCGCGACTACATCCACGTCCTGGATCTGGCGGAGGCACACATCGCGGCCCTTGACGTGCTGGCCGAGGGGCGTCAGCCCGACCATCACACCTACAACGTGGGGACCGGCCTGGGCACCTCCGTCCGCGAGATCGTTGACGGCCTGCGTCGCGTTATCGGCTGGGACTTCCCCGTTGAGGAGCTGGACCGCCGCGCCGGCGACCCGCCCAAGCTGATCGGTGATCCGCTCTCGATTGGTGTCGACCTCGGCTGGAAGGCCAACAACGGGGTCGAGGAGATCCTCACCTCCGCCTGGGAAGGCTGGCAGGCGGGTCCTCGCCCGATCACCGTCCCCGGCGCCTGAGTACCTGTCGGCGCCGATAGAGCACCGGCCTCGTTCCTGGAAGGAAACGAGGCCGGTGCTTGTATCGTCGAACGTAGATAGCGCGATGCTGGGCGCAGCGCGTTAGATCCCGTCGACCTGGTTGAGATCCGACGTCGTCAGCGTACCGGCGCGCAGCTTGGCGAAGAAATCGTCTGCGGTCGTATCGCGCAGCAGGACAGCGGATGCTCCCGCGTTCGTTGTAAAGTTCAGCGACTCGATCGGCGGGACGCCCATCATCTGATTCGACGAGGCGGAGCGCAGCGCCCACACGAGCGACGCGACCGTGACGACGGAGGAGTCTTCGTCAACCGTGAAGGACTTGGAGCCCGCGCGCTCCACGCGCAGGGTCTTCGCGGGATTAATGAGGGTTGAGGGCGAGGCCACCGAGGAAATGACCTTCGAAATCACCTGGCGCTGACGCTTCGTGCGGCCGATGTCGCCCTCAGGGTCCTGGTAGCGCATACGTGAGAACTGCAGCGCAGTCGTGCCGTCCACCGTGTGGCAGCCCGCGGTCCACTTGAGGCCGGAATACTGGTCGTCCGCGTCGTTGTCGTAGCACAGCTCGACGCCGCCGACAGCATCCACCATGTCGGGCACGGCGCCCATGCCGATCTGAACGAAGTGATCGACCGTCAGACCCGTCAGCTTCTCGACGGTCTCGACGAGCAGCTGCGGCCCGCCATAAGCGTAGGAGGCGTTGATCTTGTCCCAGCCGACGCCCGGGATCTCCGCGTACGTGTCGCGGGGAATCGAGAGCGCAACCGTCTGGCCGTTCGGGGCGACGTTGACGAGCATGATCGAGTCAGCGCGCTCGGACTCATCGAAACCGTCCTTGACAGCGCCGTCCGCACGCGAGTCCGAGCCGGCCAGCAGGTAGGTCGTGCCGGGCGTGTCGGCGGCGCCCGACAGCGCGCTCACGCGACCCATATTCGTGTTGGCGTCCCACATGAGAAAGCCGCCCCACGCCAGGATGATGACCAGGAAGAGGCACAGGGTCTTCAAGATCGGGTGGCGGCGCTTGCGTCGCCTTGGCGCGCTCACCGGAGCCGACGGGGCTGGAGGAGCGGCGGGCGCGGGCGCGGGCATGCCCTGGGCGCGATTGATCGTCACCTGACGAGGCTCATTCCCGGAGGGCGCGTAGGTATTCGCTCCCGAGGAACGGCCAGAGCCCGGCGCGTAGGACGGGGGGTTGGAGGCCGATGCGGGCTGGAACGACGGCGGGCGCTGGACGGGGGTGCGGCGCGGGAAAATCGACTGAGAGTCGCGCTGCGGCTGGTCCAGCGTGCGTGGCATCAGGGGGCGCGAGGCGTCGGCCTCGTCCTCCGAAATCCTCCACATCTGCGGCGCCAGGGCCTCGGGTGGGGGAGTGGGGGCGCTGCCGCGCACCTCTTCACCGACGACGTGGGCGTCGTCGGATGCGGGACGGCGTCGTTTCGGATCCGGTGTAAACGAGGGGGGAGTGCTCATTGGTCCTTCGGCGGGCAGGTGGCGGCTGTCTGCTTAGCGGCTTCCTCGTTCGCCGCGTTATTCGCGACGGATGCAGACTGCTCGGTGTTATCCGTAGTGGTCTCCTCGGAGCCGGGATCGGTCGTGGGATCGGTCGTCGAATCCTGCGTCGGAGCAGACGTCGAAGGAGCTGTCGTCGCGTTCGGGTCGGGGACGACGAGCTGCGCGCCGTTGCCGTCCGTGTAGGTCGTGCCCACGGGCAGGGCCTGATCGTTCTTCAACGCGGTCCACACGTTGCGGGCCATCGGATCGGACGGAATGCGGCGGTTTGGATCCCAGGACGGCTCCTCGACCGGCATGGTGACGAACTGGATGTTGGTGCGATCCACCTTTTGCAGCACGTTGATGAGCAGGGATGCATCCGAGCTGGCGTTTCCGAGGTTATCGGAGACGTTCACGGCGGAAATCGCGGCCTGCAGGAAGTTAATGAGCGCGCCGGGATCGGTCACGTAGTTCTTGTCTTGCAGCTCACGCAGCATCGCGGAAATCAGTTGCTGCTGGCGGCCGATGCGCGAAATGTCGGAACCGTCGCCCTGTCCCTTGCGCGAGCGCATGTAGGCCAGCGAGTGAGTGCCCGACAGCTTCCAACAGCCCGGGTCGATGTAGAGCTGGGCGGAATCGTCGTCGATGCGCTTGGGGATGTTGAACCAGATGCCGCCGAGCGCATCGATCATGTTAATGAAGCCAGCGAAATCGACGACCATGAAGGCGTCGATGGACATGCCGGAGAGCTTTTCAACGGTCGACTTCACGCAGGCGATGCCGGGGGCGATGTCCTCCGGATCGTCGCCACCGTTCGCGCCGTAGACCATCGCGTTGTTAAACATGTCGTCGCTGGTCGGCTCGCTCGTGGTGCCGTCACGGTGCTTGCACGCGGGGATGTCAACCAGTGTGTCACGGGGGATGGACACGATCTGTACGCGGGAGCGGTCCGCACTGACGTGAATCACCATCGTCGAGTCGTTGCGCAGGCCGGGGACGTCATCTGCGTCGCCCGCGCCTAGCTCGCCGCTGGCGCCATTGCGTGAGTCGGTTCCGACCACGAGGATGTTGACGGCGCGTCCCTCGAAAGAATCGGGGGTCGCGTTGTTCTGATCGTCAGTTGAGTATGCGTCGATATTGACGACTCGGTTGGCGAACTGGTTGCTCAATTTGGCGTACACGAAACCCGCCGATGACACCACGAAGAGCACGCCGGCCAGGAGCACGGCGAGTGCGCCGCGCAGGAGGCCGAAGCGTCCGTAGTTGACGGCCGAGTGCTGGATCGGTCGCAGATTCACGTTACTCATCGGTTGTAACCATATCGTTATCTGGCGGGTTTGTCGGGAAATCAGGGCCGTTAGCGGCGCGTTCCACTTCCGGGCCATCAGCGTGAACAGGAGAGGAGGCGGCGTTTTCAGGGGTTGTGTCCTCGGGCGGAAGGACGTGTGCGAGGGCGAGCGAGCGAGCCAGGGTCGCCATGCGTGCCTCGGCCCGGGCCTCGCGCCGATAGGCGGTCACCATCTGCGCAATCAATGCGATGACGAGCCCGTAGACGATCAGGTTGACGCCACGCTCCACGCCGATGGCGCGGGCGACCGTGTTGGCCAGCGACGGCACGAGGATCGCCACGATGGCCGCCGCCACGAGGACGCCGATGCCGATGCGGCGCAGAGCCAGGGACGAGGCCGAGGATACCGGGCGCACGAGCCACCACGCGGTGAGCCCGAGGGCCAGGAGCAACAGGACGCGGATCGCGATGTAGGCGCTCATCGTCCCCCCAGCGCCAGGTCGACGGCGATATTGACTGAGTTGAGCAGGGGCTGGCCCTTCGCCCGTGAGTAGTCCGTGTAGGAGATCGTCACGGGGTGTTCGGCACCGGGCAGGCCACAGGCCGCCAGCTGGGAGACGATCTGCGAGGCGTGGGCCATGCGTGCGTGGGTCAGGTGCACATGAGCGAGGGCATCGGCGCGTATTACGCGCAGCCCGTTATGTGTGTCCGTGAGAGCCATACCGGTGCGCAGACGGGCGATGAGGGCTCCGAGGCGCAGCATCGCGCGCTTGACGATGCCAACCTGTGCATGCGCGCCGTCGTGGAAGCGAGATCCGAGGACAAACGCGAGGTCCTCCTCGCGGGCCCGATCAACCATCGCCGCCGCATCCGCCGGATCGTGCTGGCCGTCGGCATCGAAAGTGACGACGTAGCGGGCCCCACGCGCGGCCACCGCCTCGAAACCTGTCTGGAGCGCAGCGCCCTGACCGAGGTTGAGGGGGTGGGTGGCCGTGTAGGCGCCGGCCGCGCGGGCCAGGGCCGCGGTGTTATCCGTTGACGCGTCATCGACGACGAGGACATGCGGGAAAAGGGTACGCACGCCCGCGACGACGCCCCCGATGACGGGCGCCTCGTTGAACGCGGGGATGACGACCCACGTGTCGGAGCGCATCTGCATTCGATTAGTGTCGCACATTGGGATGGGCGCGCGCCTATAGTGTTGGGTATCTGTGAACGCACCCGCGCGTGCAGCAACAAGGAGAGGGAAGCACCGTGATCGAGCCCAGCGCCGACGTGGCGCCCAGTGCGATGGTGGCCCCCAGCGCCCGCGTGTGGCATCTCGCCCAGGTTCGAGAAGATGCATCCATCGGCGCAGAGACGATCGTCGGTCGGGGTGCATACATCGGCGAAGGCGTGCGCGTCGGGAATCGCTGCAAGATCCAGAACTACGCCCTCATCTACGAGCCCGCCTCCCTGGCTGACGGTGTGTTCGTCGGCCCCGCGGCCGTCTTCACGAACGACCACTGCCCCCGCGCGATCAACCCCGACGGGAGCCTCAAGAGCGCGAGCGACTGGGAACGCGTCGGCGTCACCGTCGAACGAGGCGCCGCCATCGGTGCCCGTGCCGTGTGCGTGGCTCCCGTGCGCATTGGCGAGTGGGCGTCGGTCGGTGCGGGCGCGGTCGTCACGTCAGACGTGGCACCCTACGCCCTCGTCGTCGGCGTGCCCGCGCGTCGCGTCGGGTGGGTTGGCGAGGCCGGCGTGCCGCTCGTGGCCGCCGACGAGGCACCCAGGAACGAGGCCGGGAACCGCACCTGGGTGTGCCCGGCCACGGGACGGCGCTACGTTGAGCGAAACGGCGCCCTGTCGCCCGAGGAGGCCCCGGCCTCGTCCCCGAGCGCACCCGCGACACCCGCCCAGACCCGTGAGGACCAGCTATGACGCAGCCGTTCATCCCGCCCGCTCGCCCACAGATCGGCGAGGAGGAGATCGACGCGGTCGCGGCCGTCATGCGCACGGGCATGATCGCCCAGGGCCCGCAGGTGGCAGCCTTCGAGGACGAGTTCGCCGCTGCACTCGTGCCCGGAACTCGAGCCGTCGCGGTCAACTCGGGGACCTCCGCCCTGCACCTGGGACTGCTCGCCGCGGGAATCGGGCCGGGCGACGAGGTCATCGTCCCCTCCTTCACCTTCGCGGCCACAGCGAACTCGGTGGCCATCACGGGCGCGACCCCCGTCTTCGCCGACATTGACCCGCTCACCTTCACGCTCTCCCCGGCCGCCGTCGAAGCCTCGATCACTGAGCGTACGCGCGCCATCATGCCCGTCCACCTCTACGGACACCCCGCGCCCATGGACGCGCTCCGGGCGATCGCTGATTCCCACGGCCTCATGATCTTTGAGGACGCCGCACAGGCCCACGGCGCGAGCCTGCACGGGCGCGCGGTCGGCTCCTTCGGCACCTTCGCGGCCTTCTCCTTCTACCCGACGAAGAACATGACCAGCGGCGAGGGCGGCATGGTCACCTCCGCCGACCCCGGCATCATCCGAGGCGTGCGCCTCGCACGCAACCAGGGCATGGAGACGCGCTACGCCAACGAGATCGTGGGCCTCAATAACCGCATGACCGACATCCACGCGGCGATCGGGCGCGTTCAGCTCACCAAGGTCGGCGCTTGGACGCACGCGCGTCAAGGCAACGCGGCTTTCCTGGACGCACACCTGCGCGGCGTCACCGTCCCGCACGTTGCTCCCGGCGCCACCCACGTCTACCACCAGTACACGATCCGCGTGGCCGAGGACCGCGACGGCTTTGCCGCAGCCCTGCGCGAGGAGTACGGCGTCGGATCGGGCGTCTACTACCCGATCCCGAACCACGAGCTGCCTTCCCTTGCCCGTTTCGCCCTCGACGTGGAGCTGCCCGCCACGCGCGAGGCCGCGGATCAGGTGCTCTCCCTGCCGATCTACCCCTCCCTGACTTCCGGCGAGCTGGAACGCATCGTGGAGGGCGTCAACGCGCTCGCGGAAGCGGGGGCCTGACATGGCCATTCGGCTGGGAATCCTTGGCATCGGCTCGATGGGTCGACACCACGTGCGCAACGCCCGCGCGACCGCCGGCGTGGAGCTCGTCGCCCTCGCTGACCCGGGTGGCGACCGCTTCGGCGTCGCCGGTGACCTGCCCGTCCTAGGTGGCGTCGAGGAGCTGATCGAGGCCGGTATCGACGCCGCGATCGTCGCCGCTCCCACCGCCCACCACGAGGCCGCAGCCCTGGCGCTCGCCGAGGCCGGGGTGCATACCCTCGTCGAAAAGCCCCTCGCCACGAGCGTCGAGGCGGGCCGCCGTATCCGTGACGCCTTCGCGGCCGCGGGCCTCGTGGGCGCCGTTGGCTACGTCGAGCGCTGCAACCCCGCGCTCATCGACATGCGTCGGCGCATCGCGGAGGGGCAGCTCGGCGAGATCGAGCAGATCGCGACACGCCGCCAGTCGCCTTTCCCCGCCCGCATCAGCGACGTCGGCGTCGTCAAAGACCTGGCCACGCACGACGTAGACCTGGCCGCCTGGGTGGCGGGTGCCCCCTACGAGAGCATCTACGCGCGCACGTCCGCGCGCTCGGGGCGAGTGCACGAGGACATGATGGTCGCCTCGGGCGTGCTTGCCGGCGGCATCCTCGTCAATCACCTCGTCAACTGGCTCACCCCGTACAAGGACCGCACGACGATCGTGACGGGGGAACGCGGCGCACTCGTCGCCGACACCGCGATGGGGGACCTGACCTTCTACGAGAACGGTCATGCGCCCCTGCAGTGGGACGCGATCGCCGCGTTCCGCGGAGTCAGCGAGGGGCAGGTCGTGCGCTACGCGCTCACCAAGCGCGAACCCCTCGCCCTCGAACACGAGCGCTTCCGCGACGCGATCCTCGGCGTGGCCAGCGAGCACGTCACCATGGACGAGGCCCTGGACAACCTACGCGTCGTCGAAGCCATCCTGACGTCTGCCAACACAGGGCGTTCCATCGACCTCTAGGGTGCTGCGCTACAGCGTGAGGTCATCGTAGATCGCACGTAGCTGCGCGGTTGCGCCTCGCAGTGAGCGCTCGCGCGTCACCCATTCGCGGCACGCCGCCCCGCGATCCGCGCGCTCGTCCGTCGACCACGCCAAGGCCTCGTCGATGGAGCGGACGAGAGCATTCGGCGAGCGTTCGGCCGTCAGCAGCGAGGCCCCGGGCGCGATCATCTCCGGCGTGCCGCCCGTGGAATAGGCGATGACGGGAACACCGCACGCCTGTGCCTCGAGCAGGACGAGGCCGGCGGCCTCCTGCCGCCCCTGCGTCGGCTTCGTGGGCAGGACGAGGACGTGGGCGCGGCGCATCCAGTCGCGTACCCCTTCGCGATCCAGTCGGCCCGTGAACGTCACGTGGGCGGGTGCGTGCGCGCGCAGTGAGGGGGTCAACGGCCCCTCACCGACGAACACGAGGCGATGTGGGCGACGACCCACCAGAGTCGACGAGGCCCGGGCCAGGTCGCCTGCGCCCTTGAGGCGGCTGAGCGCGCCCACAAACAGGATGATGGGCTCCTCATACGAATCAATGGCTGGCGTGGTGGCTGGCGTCCACCAGTGCGTGTCCACGCCCTGATAGTGGACGCTCAGGCGCTCCGGATGTGCTCCCGCGCCTAACGCGACATCCGCCAGATAACGGGAGACGGCCAGCAGCCGGGTCGCTCCCTCAAAGGCGGCGGTGCGGTTACGTGCGTTCCACGCGGCACCCGCGCCGCGCCCGAGCCTGCGGTAGGCGTCCCCGCCGTGCAGCGTCACCACGAGGGGCGCGCCCGTGTCGCGTGCCGCCCCCACAGCTGGCAGAGACCAGGTCGCCTGCTGCTGGTGAATGACGTCCGGACCCCACGCGCTGATTGCACGGTACATCCGGCCTAGGCCTCGTGCCTGCGCTGCCACGCGAAGCGGGAGCGAGCCGCCGAGCGCGCGGGGGGCTGCCTCGACGATCGGGAGCGTGACGGCCGGATCGGCGATGCGTGCCGCGAGCGTGAAAGCACGCCAATCGAGCTGGGGCATCGCGAGCGCGTGCGAGAGCGCGAAGTAGGTCGGGGGAACCAGGAGGGTTCCCTTCGTCAGGGCGACCCTCACGAGTTCCACCCGGCGGCGGGCGCGGAGCGGGGAGTGGGCATGCCCCCATCCTAGGGGCAAGCCGCGCGCCCCAGGTGATTAAATGAATCCATGACGAACGCACCTGCCCGCTCTGCCCGCTCAGGCGTCTTCGCGCAGGTGCTCACCCTTCTTGGCGGCACCCTCCTCGCCCAGGTCATCGCCTTCGTCGCTCAGATCGGCATCGCCCGCCTCTACACGGACACGGACCTGGGGTACCTGGGCATCTTCACATCTGCCGCCACGCTCGGCGCCGCCGTCGCGGGTGCCCGCTTCGACCTCAGCATCGTGCTGCCCGTCCCCGGCGACGAGGCCTCGGCCCGTTCCCTGGCCCGCCTGGCCTCGCGCTGCGCGGCAGTCGCCTCCGCGCTGGCCACCTTGATCGCGGCCGCCGCCTGGCCGTGGGTGAGTGCGCGCTACGGGGCCGCGCTCGCGGGCTGGATGCTCGCCGTCGGCGTCTCCGTCCTGTTCCTGGCCCAGGGACAGGTGTGCTCCTACTGGCTGACCCGCCACCGGCGCTTCCAGGCGATCGCGAGCTCGTCGGTCGTGCGCTCCCTCGGGATCGCGGCCCTGCAGCTGCTGTGCGGTTTCCTGGCTGGCGGTGGCCTGGGTGCCGCCATCGGTGCGACGATCGCTGGCCAGGGCCTCGCCGTCGCCTGCCTGTCGTGGCGCGCCCGCGACGCCCGCGAGCGCGAGGCTGCGGATCCGACCCTGCGTGAGGTGGCCTCGCGCTACCGCAAGATGGCCCTCGTGGGTGTGCCCAACGTCGTCGTCGACGCTGTGCGCACGAGCGCGATCCCTCTGCTGATTGCCACGTATTCCGTGGCTTCGCTCGGACAATTCAACATGGCGTGGCTGGCCCTGCAGGCCCCGGTCGCCCTCATCGCGGGGGCGCTGTCGCAGGTGTATCTGCCGCGCCTGTCGGATACGCCCGCTGGGCAGATGACCCGCGTGGTGGTGCGCGTCGGCAGCATCGCCCTGGCTTGCTCGATCCCTGTGTTCGCCCTCCTCGCGTGGGTCAGCCCGGCGCTCTTCCCCTTCGTGTTCGGGGCACGCTGGGAGGCGGCCGGATACTTCGCGCGATCCCTGGCCCCCTGGCTGGCGCTCACGGTAGCGACCTCGCCGCTGTCGAACGTGTTCGTCGCGACCTACCACCAGCGTCGCATGCTGGCCTTCGCGTGCGTGTACTGCGCCGCGCCCCTGGCGTGGCTCGCGTGCAGCCCCTACGGCGTCGAGACCACGGTTACCGTGCTGGGGGCCCTGATGGCCGTGTTGTTGGTGGGGATGCTCGTCATGGCTGTCGTGACGGCACGCGCTTACGACCGCGGGGACGGCGCGCGGCCTCGGACCGTGTGAAACCCCCACCCGGCCTCGGACCGTGTGAAACCCCCACCCGGCCTCGTGAAACCCCACCCGGCCTCGTGAAACCCCACCCGGCCTCGTGAAACCCTTGTGAAACAGGCGATCTAGCGGCCTCGTGACACACCCGACCGGCCTCGTGACACACCTCTTCTTCCCCAAAAGTCGCATGCAATTCCCATGTGGTCCATTTCTGTGTAAGGTTAAAAACCTTGATATTCTGCCATTTTTAGGAATGCTAAGAAAAGTTAGTGAACCCAAATTACCTGCGAGATTTTGGGGGAACTATCGATGTGTCGCTCGCGCGGCGAGGGCTCGCTCGTAGGCCTCGCGCAGGCGCGCGGCACCCTCCTCCCATGTCGGGATTTCCGGGGCTGAAAAAGCCTCGATGTCCGCCCGCGTGATGCGCTCCAGCGCGCGCACGAGGTCGCGCTCGGGATCCTCCAGCACCCACGTGCCGGCCTGATCGCCCAGGTATCGGCGGGCCTCGGACAGGGGAGAACACAGCGCGGGGATGCCTGCCGCGAAGGCCTCCATCATCTTGTTGGGCGTGGACAAGCGGTGCGACAGGCACCCGGACTCGATGAGGCACAGCGCCACGTCAGCCCCGCGCGTCATGGCGAGCACCTGGTCCGGCTCCACGGGAGGCAGGCGGTGAATGGTCGGGTGTGCGGCGGCCGCGCGCTCGACCTCGTCCAGCAGGGCGCCCTCCCCGACGAAGACCACGTGCGCCCCCACCTGAGCGAAGGCGCGCAGAATCAGGGGAATGTTGCGCCCCGGCGCCAGGTATCCCGAATGCAGGTACAGGAGCTCGCCCTCCGGGATCCCCAGCCGCGCCCGCAGGTCGATAACCCCGCCCGTCCCCGTCGGCGCGTTCGTCACGACGACCGGTTCGACGCCCGGGTAGGCCTCGCGGTACCACTGTGCGATCGACTCATTGACCACGGACACCACGTCCGCGCGGCGGATATAGCGGCGCTCGATCACGCGCTGGAGGCGCTGGCGCAGTCCCGCCGACCCCACCGTCTCCGTCTCCAACTCGTGCGCGTTGTAAGCAAATACCGCGCCCGTGCGCCGCGCCAACGCGTGCGCCAGCGGCAGCAGGAACAGGTTCTGCGCGGAGACGGCCGCAACGCGCTCCCTCGCGAACCGCCGGTACACGCGAGCGCCCCACGCCCCGACGACCCTCACCCCGCCCAGGGGCGCGCCCAGGGAAGCCCCCCGGATCCGAGTGAGGCGCACGGTGGGGGCCACGGCCTCGTCCGTGGGTAGGCCCCCCTGGTCGATGCCGACGACGTGCGTCTGTGAAAAGAGCGGGGACAGCGAACGCGCGATCTTCACCAGTCGGCCGGGTGAGGCCAGGTTCGACGGGTAGAGCAGAAGGTTGAGCGCGCGATCCACGCCCCCATTGTAGGTGGGGCGGGGCACTACACTGGAGGGGAACAACGAGGCCGGAGACGGAAAGGGGACCCCATGCGCATCGCGGTCGTCGGCATGGGCAAGATCGGTCTGCCGCTGGCGGTGCACTACGCGCGCGGCGGGCACACCGTCGTCGGCGTGGACGTGAACCCCCGCGTGGTCGCCCTGATCAACGGGGGAGAAGAACCCTTCCCGGGCGAGGCGCACCTCGCCGAGTACCTGCCCCCGCTCGCATCCTCCGGTGCCCTGCGCGCCACGACGCAGTACGCCGAGGCGATCCCCGGGGCCGACGCCGTCGTCATGGTCGTGCCCCTCGTCGTCGATGACGAGAGTCGCCCCGACTTCACCATCATGGACGCCGCCACCCGCTCCATGGCTGAGCACCTGACGCCCGGCACCCTCGTCTCCTACGAGACGACCCTGCCCGTGGGCACGACCCGCGGACGCTACAAGCCCCTCATCGAGGAGGTCTCCGACCTGCTCGAGGGCCGCGACTTCGACGTCGTATTCTCGCCCGAGCGCGTCCTCACCGGTCGCGTGTTCGCTGACCTGGCGCGCTACCCGAAGCTCGTGGGTGGACTGAGCGAGGCCGGTGAGGCGCGCGGCGTCCGCTTGTACGAGGCCGTCCTCTCCTTCGACGAGCGCGACGACCTGCCGCGACCCAACGGCGTGTGGCCCATGGGTAGCGCCGAGGCCGCCGAGATGGCCAAGCTCGCCGAGACCACGTACCGGGACGTCAACATCGGCCTGGCCAATCAGTTCGCGCGCTATGCGGACGCTGTCGGCATCGATGTCGCGCGCGTGATCGAGGCGTGCAACTCTCAGCCCTACTCACACATCCACCGGCCCGGCATCGCTGTCGGCGGTCACTGCATCCCCGTCTACCCGCGCCTGTACCTGGCCGGGGACCCCGAGGCGACCGTCGTGTCTGCCGCCCGCGCAGCCAACGCCGCCATGCCCGCCTACGCGGTCGCGCGCGCCGCAGCCCTCCTGGGATCCCTGTCGGGCCTGCGCGTCGCCGTCCTGGGTGCCGCCTACCGCGGCGGGGTCAAGGAAACCGCGTTCTCCGGCGTCTTCGGCGTCTTCGGCGCGTTGCGCGAGGCTGGGGCGCAGGTCAGCGTTCACGATCCGCTCTATTCCGACGAGGAGCTGGCAGCCTTCGGCTGGGAGGCCTACCACCTCGGCGAGGCCGTGGACGTCGCCATCATCCAGGCCGACCATGCCGCCTACCGGGACCTGACCCCCGCGGACCTCCCGGGCGTGCGACTCCTCGTCGACGGCCGCGCCATCACCTCGCCCGAGGCCTGGGTGGGCACCCCGCGCATCACGATCGGCGGGGGAACCAACCCCACATGCTAGTCACTCTGGCGACCCGCACCTTTACACCCGAGCCCACGGCCGCCGCGCTGCGCCTCGGGGCCCTCGCACGCGCGCTCGCGGCGGGCGGCGATACGGTCCGGGTCCTCACCTCGCGCCTGGCGCCCTCCGTCGCCCGCGACGCCCGAGAAGCCGAGGAAACCCGAGCCTCCGAGAACGCCAGCGGTGACGCAGGGGAGCGCCCCGGCCTCGTCGAGGTGCACCGTGCCCCCGTCCTGCGCGACCGCACGGGCGCGGTGCGAGGATACGTCTCCTACATGTCCTTCGACCTGCCCCTCCTCGCCCGGCTCCTCGTCGGCCCCCGCCCCGATGTCGTCGTCTGTGAGCCCCCGCCCACGACCGGTGTCGCCGTGCGCCTCGCATGCGCGATCCGCCGCGTTCCCTACGTGTACTACTGCGCCGACATCGTCTCGGACGCGGCCGCGCTCGCGGGGGTTCCCGGCCTGGTCGTGCGCACGGTAGCTGGCCTAGAGTCCTTCGCGCTGCGGGGTGCGCGCCGCGTCATCGCCGTCTCCGACGGGGTTGCGAGTCGCGCCCGTGAGCTGGGTGCCCGCGACGTTGCGGTCGTCCCCAACGGCGTGCGCGTGCCCGAGGCCGTGGCCACCGGGGCGCCTGAAGGCTTCCCCGCCGGCTCAGGTTCCGTTTTCGTCTACGCGGGCACGGTCGCCCAGTGGCTGGCCCCCGAGGTCTTTGTCGACGCCTTCGAACGTGCGCGCGGGCGGCTCGGGGATGCGCGCCTGGTGTTCGTGGGGCAGGGCAGCGGATGGGATGCCCTCGCTGAGCGTGCGCGGGGCGTGGCCGGCGTCGACCTTATTCCTGCGGTCAGTGCCGACGAGGCCGACCGGTGGATGGCGCGAGCCACCGCCACGCTCGCCTCGCTGCGCCCGGGCGGATACGACTACGCCTACCCCACGAAGATCCTCGCCTCTCTCGCGCAGGGAACCCCCGTCATCTACGCCGGTCCTGGGCAGGCGGCTCGAGACGTCGCCGAAGGCGGGTTGGGAGTAGCGTGCTCCCTCGACGCCGACGAGATTGCCGAGGCCATGGTTGCCCTCGCATCGGGGACTGCCCCGTGGGTCGGATGCAGTGGCGCGCGCGCCTGGGTCCGCGAGCATCGGTCGGTCTCGGCCTCGTCGCGCGCAGCAGCCGCGGTGGTGCGTTCGGCGCTCGCGTAGGACTGGCCGTTTCTCTTCTCTGTGGCTGACGTCGCAGCGTTGCCGCGCGGCGTTCTCTGGGGTGCCCCGGCCTCGTCTCACATGCGGAAAAGCAATCGTATTAGTTCATATTAGTTTATTCATGTAACTATTCTCATGTTTACAGTTACACCATAAGTACCTACAATCACGACTGTCACATCAGCAACTCGAAGGATTACTATGCGCTCCTCGTGGAGGACCATCGTCGCCGGGCTCGCCCTGGCCCTCGGTGCCGCCGTATCGGCCTTGGTGCCACCGGCGCACGCAGCTGGCATCACGATCGCCATCGACCCCGGTCACGGTGGCTCGGACACCGGTGCGGTCGCCAACGGCCTGCGTGAAAAGGACCTGACCCTCGCGGTTTCCCTGGCCCTGAAGGAAGAACTGGAAAGCTACGACGGCGTGCGCGTCGTCATGACCCGCACGACGGACACCCGTCCCTCGGAAAACACCAGCGCCGACCTGTCGAGCCGCGTCGACATGGCCGCTGCTGCGGATGCAGATGCCCTCGTCTCCATCCACTTCAACTCGGCCTCGCCCATCGCGAACGGCGCCGAGATCTGGTACCCGAACTCCTCCTCGTACAACTACGGCACCCACACGCAGGGACGCGCCCTGTCCAACGCCATCCAGAAGCAGCTCACCGGCCTCGGGCTGGCCGACCGCGGCATCAAGACGCGCGACAACCCCTACTACGACTACCCGGACGGCTCCACCGGCGACTACTACGCGATCATCCGTCAGTCTCGCGAAGAGAACATGACCGGCATCATCGTCGAGCACGCCTTCGTGACCTCCCCGTCCGACGCTGCACTCCTGCGCGACGCGAACTTCGTGCGCTCACTCGGCATCGCTGATGCCACCGGCATCGCCCAGGCGTACGGCCTGAGCAAGGGCACCTGGCGCGCAGATGGCAACTCCTGGAGCTTCATCTCCAACGGCACCGCCAAGACCGGCTGGTTCTCCACCGGCGGCCGCTGGTACTGGGCGGGCGCCGACAAGCGGACGATCCGCGGCTGGTCCACGATCAACGGACGCCGCTACTTCTTCGATGACTCCACCGCCATGGTGACGGGGTGGAAGCAGGAAGACGGCAAGTGGTACTACCTGCGTCCCGAGGGTGACATGGCGACGGGCTGGGTGAAGGACGGCGGCTCCTGGTACTTCCTCGGCTCCGACGGTGTCATGGCCACTGGCTGGCTCAAGGACGGTGACAACTGGTACTGGCTGCGTGCCAACGGCGCGGCAGCTATCGGTTGGGCCAATGTTGGCGGCGCCTGGTATCTCTTCGAAGACGACGCGCGCATGCTCACCGGCTGGCAGCTGACTGAGGATGATAAGCGCTGGTACTACATGCGGCCCAACGGTCAGATGGTCACCGGTTGGCTCCTCGACGGCGGCACGTGGTACTACCTGGACGGGGACGGTGCCATGGTGACCGGCTGGGTCAAGGTTGGTGGCACCTGGTATCACATGCAGTCCTCCGGCGCGATGAGCACCGGTTGGCTCCTCGACGGTGCCTGGTACTGGCTGGACCCGAGCTCAGGTGCCATGGCGACCGGTACGGTCACCGTTGAAGGCCGCGCATCCAACTTCGCGTCCTCCGGCGCGTGGCTGGGCTACGCGGACGGTAGCGGTGCTCCTGCGGCCTCCCGCAGCGCCTCGCGCAGCGCCTCCGTGACGAACGCTGCGGGTCAGCGCCTCATCATGAGTGCACCCACCGCCTCGCGCTCTGAGGTTATTGACGCGATGGAAGACGCCTGGGATCAGGCCGGGTACAGCTACCCGAGCGCGCTGGCCGCCGGCGGTGCGCCGACGATCCGTGATTTCGCGTCCATCGTCTACGACGAGGCCGTGGCCGAGGGTGTGTCCCCCGAGCTGGTCTTCGTGCAGGCCATGAAGGAAACGGGCTGGCTGCGCTTCGGCGGCGACGTGAGCGTCAGTCAGTACAACTTCTCCGGTATCGGTGCCGTCGGTGGCGGCGCGAAGGGTGCATCCTTCCCGGACGTGCGCACCGGCATCCGCGCCCAGGTCCAGCACCTGCGCGCCTACGCGGACTCCTCGGTGACCACGGCGTCGCTCGCGAACGCGGTCGTCGACCCGCGCTTCACCTACGTGCGCAAGGGTGCGGCACCCGTCGTCGAGCACCTGGGCATCCAGGAGAACCCGAGCCATACCGGTTGGGCCGCAGCCAAGAACTACGGCTACGACCTGGTGTCTATGATGAAGGCCTACTTCTGAGAGTTGTTCCGTGACGAGGCCGGGGCCAGCCGCGCGTGTGAGTGCGGCTGGCCCCGGCCTCGTTATCCTCCGGTTCTGGTCCTGGTCGCGCGGGCTGCACATCGCTTCTGTCAAATTGTGGTGGGTAGCCTTGTTTGAGCAAAATGTCAGGCAATCTGCCCTATGATGAGGGCGAGATAGACAGTGTGTGTCTATCGACAAGGAGAGTGCAATGTCCAAAGAAACCTGGTTGTACATCTATGAGGGTGCGCCTCGCAGCGACGAGGAGGAGCGCAGGAGCATCTACATCGGGATCGGTGAGAGCATGGGGCGTGTGTTCGAACCCCATAATCCCGACGCCGAGCGTCTTCGCGACACGGAGGGGACACTCATTCGCCAGACCGTCGAGCCGTTTTCGAGCCGTGAGGATGCGCTCAGGGCCGAGGCTGTCGCCATCCATGTCGCCTCTCTCATGGGGCTGGACCCGATCTATGCCGCTAAGGATGAGGACGAGCTGTTCGAGAAGAGCGACAAGCCGGTTACGAACATTGCGGGGACGAAGACGAGCAAACACCTGGGGCCGGCCATTTTCATGCGTGACGGAGAGGTCGCTCAGAGTGACATGAGGGGGACGATCATCGTGCCGATCTCTGCGGACTCTCTCGAAGGGCGCGTCTCTGCGTTTGGCGGCAACACCGGCGAGGTGTTTATCGAACGTGCAGCACAGTATTGGAACGTCGCCCCTGACAAGCGTCCCAAGATTAGGAAGCTGGTCGCTGTGCTAACAAAGGCTCATGTCATCCTCGGGTCCTGGGAAGTGGATCCCAACCTTGAATGGGAACTCGCCGATCCGGATAGTACTTGCATCCGGATTCCTGTTCCTCACCCCGAGAACGATAATGTCGATGATTTCAAGGGCAAGCGCTATGTGGGGACTCTCCAGCCACGAGGGGTCTATTCCCCGGATGTCTCCTAGCTGATCCTCGTGACGAGATGGCTGCAAAGGGCACCGCTCATCATTGATCGGTGTTGTGCCATCGTGAAGGGTGTGTGTTCTCAGCGATTCACTCGCCGATGGCTCATGCGCGGATAGGTTGTGCGCATCCGGATAGGTTATGCGCTTCTGGATAGCTTATTAAGCTATCCGGATATTCGTATCCTATTCGGATACGCCGCCCCCCATTCGTAACCGCCGCCCCCCCATTCGTAACCGCCGCCCCCCCATTCGCAACCGTCGCCCCTAGGGCATGTGCGGGCAGCCCCGGCTACGCGGGCAGTCCCCGTAGCCCCACGCGCACGCAGTGAACGCGGACATAGCAACGGCCCCGGGCGCTTCTGGAAAGCGCCCGGGGCCTCGCCGCTACAGAAATCAGCCGCGCAGGGAAGCGACGTAGGAGTCGATGTGCTGCGAGGAATCCTCTGGGGTGAAGCCAGTGGCCTTGATCTTCGTCAGATCCAGGACGGAGGACAGGGGGCGCGGTGCCACCTCGCGACCAGCGAAGTACTCTTCCGTGGTCACGGGCGTGACGTCTTCCGGATCGCGGCCGCACAGCTCGAACACGCGCTTGGCGACCTGCGCCCAGCTCATGACCGGGCCCTCACCCGACAGGTTGTAAGTGCCAAACTCGGCGCCGGTGGTCAGCAGGTGAATGATGCCGCGCGCCAGGTCGGACGTGAAGGTCAGGCGCCCCACCTGGTCGGACACGACCGAGGGGGACGTGCCCTGATCCGCTAGGGACGCCATGGTCTTCAGGAAGTTCTTACCGTCGCCCACGACCCAGGAGGTGCGCACGATGTAGTGCTTGGGGGTCGAGGCCACAGCGGCGTCGCCGCCCGCCTTCGACTGGCCATACGCGCCCAGGGGAGAGGGGGCCTCGTCCTCAAGGTGCACGTCCTGCGTGCCGTCGAAAACGTACTCCGTCGAAATGTGAACCATCGTCACGCCGTGAGCCGTCGCCTCGCGTGCGAGGACTGCTGGGCCGGTCGAGTTCGCCTGCCAGGTTGCGCGGCGTCCCTCGGGCGTCTCGGCGCCGTCCACGTTCGTCCACGCGGCGGCGTTGATGACCACGTCAATGTCGTCCCACGGCAGCGCGGACACCTGCTCTGCGTCGGAAATCGACACCTCGGGCAAGTCCACACCCGTGACCGTGAAACCCGCCTCGGGTAGGGCGCGCATGAGCTCGCGGCCCAGCTGTCCGTTCGCGCCCGTCACGAGGGCGCGGCGACCCACCGGGGCAGGAGCCGGGAAGGGGGTCACGTCCGCCATGCGCGGGTGGGCCTTGTCCTTGTCCGACAGAATGGCGCGCTCGAGCGGGATCGGCCAATCCACGGCAGCCGTCTCGTCAGCGAGGTTCAGGAAGGTGTAGCGCGCGTCCGGCGACCAGTGATCGTTCACCAGGTACGTGTACGCCGTGTTCGGCTCCAGGGTCTGGTAGGAGTTACCCACGCCCTTAGGCACGAAGACGGCGACACCCGGATCGATGATCGTCGTGTAGACCGTGCCGAACGAGGGGCCTTCGCGCAGGTCCACCCATGCGCCGAAAACGCGGCCCGTCGCGACCGACACGAACTTATCCCACGGCTCCGCGTGAATGCCGCGGGTTACTCCAACCTCGTCGTTGAACGAGATGTTGTTCTGCACGGGGCCGAAATCCGGCAGACCCAGCGCGACCATCTTTTCGCGCTGCCAGTTCTCCTTGAACCAGCCTCGATTATCGCCGTGAACAGTCAGGTCAATGCGCAAAAAGCCGGGGATCGGCGTGGTCGTAATCCCCAGGGGCTTAGTGGTGGGCGCCATGGTTCTTCCTTACGTGCGAGGTTTCTGTGCGGACGCAACATTCCGTGTAAATACTATCCGATCTGTACCCTCGTGGCGGTGTGCGCCGCCCCATGGGCGCGCGTAGGGATAAAGTTGTGGAAAAATACTCGTTGATAGGGATAATTGTCAACGACGCGCGACCCACACGAGGACGCGCCGGGAAGCGGAGGCAACATGAAAGGCATCATCCTGGCGGGCGGCTCGGGCACCCGTCTCAACCCGATTACGCTGGGGACATCGAAGCAGCTCGTCCCCGTCTACGACAAGCCGATGATCTACTACCCGCTGTCGACCCTGATGCTGGCGGGAATTTCTGACGTCCTTGTCATCACGACGCCTCACGACGCGCCGTCCTTCCACCGCCTTCTCGGTGACGGTAGCCAGCTCGGCGTCAACATCTCCTACGCGGTTCAGCACGAGCCCAACGGCCTCGCGCAGGCTTTCGTGCTCGGTGCCGATCACGTGGGCAATGACAGCGCCGCCCTGGTCCTGGGCGACAACATCTTCTACGGCCCCGGCATGGGCGCGCAGCTGCGCCGCCACGTCGACCCCGACGGCGGTGCGGTCTTCGCCTACCACGTGTCCAACCCGCGTGCGTACGGCGTCGTGGAATTCGACGAGGAGTTCAACGCTCTGTCCATCGAGGAGAAGCCCGAGAACCCCAAGTCGAACTACGCGGTGCCCGGCCTGTACTTCTACGACAACGACGTGGTCGAGATCGCCCGTAACCTCAAGCCGAGTGCGCGTGGCGAGTACGAGATTACCGACGTGAACCGCTCCTACCTCGAAGCCGGGAAGCTCAAGGTCGAGGTCCTGCCGCGCGGCACCGCGTGGCTCGACACGGGCACATTCGATTCCCTCGCCGACGCCACTGCGTTCGTGCGTACGGTCGAAGCCCGCCAGGGCATGAAGATCGGCGCCCCCGAAGAGGTCGCGTGGCGTATGGGCTTCATTGACGACGAGGGTCTGCGCCAGCGTGCCGAACCTCTGGTCAAGTCCGGTTACGGTGCGTACCTGCTCGAGCTGCTTGAGCGCGAGGGCTGCTGAGTGAGCCGTCCCAGTGCTCGATCCCGCCTGCTCATCGTTATTCCCGCGTGGAACGAGGAGGAGGTGCTCGGTGATGTCCTCGAAATGGTGAAGGTTGAGAAGCCTTCCTTCGCGGATATTCTCGTGGTCTCCGACGGGTCGACGGATGCGACTGCCGATATTGCGCGCGCTGCGGGCGTCGCCGTCCTTGACCTGCCCCTCAACCTGGGTGTCGGTGGTGCCATGCGCGCCGGTTTCCAGTACGCCCAGCGCATGGGGTACGAGTACGCGTGCCAGCTCGACGCGGACGGACAGCATGATCCGCGCGAGATCGACACGCTCGTCGAGACGGCTTCGCGCGAGCATGCGGACGTCGTGATCGGTTCCCGTTTCGCGGGTAAGGGCGACTATCGTGCGCGGGGTCCTCGTAAGTGGGCGATGAACCTCTTCTCGTTGATCCTCTCGCGCGTGTGCAAGACCCACCTGAGCGATACGACCAGCGGGTTTAAGCTCTACGGTCCTCGGGCTCTGTCGCTGTTCGCGCATAACTATCCTGCCGAGTACCTGGGTGACACGATTGGGGCGCTCGTGATTGCGGCGCGCTCACACTTGGTCGTGCGCGAGGTTGGCGTGCAGATGCATCCTCGGGCCGGTGGGGAGCCCTCCCACAATCCGATCAAATCGGCGCTCTTCCTGGTGCGCGCGACGATGGCCCTCGCGGTCTCTCTGTCGCGCCCCGGCGAGAAGGTCGCGCCGGCACAGGGAGATAACGCATGACACCCACCTATGTGCTTGGACTGGTGTTCGCGATCATCATCCTCGTGATGGTGTTCGTCAAGATGCGTAACTCGGGCCTGAAGGAGCGCTACGGTCTGTGGTGGTATTGCATCGCCTTCTTCACGGCGCTGCTTTCCATTTTCCCGCAGATCCTGAAGTGGACGGCGATGCAGCTGGGCGTCGTAGTTCCGCTGAATTTGGGCTACTTTGTGGCCGGCGTGGTGTTGCTGCTGCTGTCGCTGCGTTTTTCGGTGGACTTGTCGCGTTCGGATGAGGATCGTCGCCGCCTCACGGAGGAGGCCGCGATCCTGCGCCTCCAGGTGGAGGATCTACAGCGCCGTGTCGATGCTCTCGAGGCATCGCGGCAGGGGGATGATCGCTCCGACTGAGGCGCTCGCCTTCAAGGCAATCAACGAGGCCGGGGCCGTCAGGTGGAAACCTGGCGGGCCCCGGTTTGTTGCGTGGGAGCGCCCCTGGGCGGGTGGTCCGCGGGCGGCGCGGCGCGGTTAGCGCAAAAGCGTGCCGTCGGGGCCGAGGCTGAGGCGTTCGGTGGGGGCTGCGGGGTCGACTTCGCCTTGTGCGAGCTTGCGCCTGAGTGCGGAGGCTGGGCGCGAGACGGGGACGGTGGGTTCGCCGGAGGTGTCCTCGTCGGTGTCGTCCGCCGCGCTCGGCGTAGGTTTCGAGGCTTCGATCGGCGAGGCGGAGGGGGACTCGACGGGGGTTAGGGAGATGCGGGCCCCCATTGCGGATGCATGCGAGGGGAGGAGGGGCTCGCCGTCGAGGTCTTTGGCGAGGTCGTCGAGCATGGCGCGTGCTTCGTCGATGACGGAGGAGTCTTCGGCGTGGAGGCCGTGGACGAGCCAGCGGACGAGGGCGATCTCGCTCATGAGCTGTGCGCGTGTAAAGACGTGCAGGTCGGTGGCGCGGCGCTCGTGGCCGTAGGTTTCGCGGAAGCGTTCGAGGAATGCATCGGATGCGGTGGCCTGGATCCATGCGATGTCGAGGGCGGGGTCGCCCACGTGCGCGCTGGTCCAGCCGCTGATGGCCAGGAGTGAACCGCGTTTGACGGACAGGCAGTGTTCTTGGATGTCGCCGTGGACGGGGGCGGCGGGGAATCGCCAGAGGGAGACGTCTTCGAGGGCGGCTTCCCAGCGGCTCCACAGGGCGGCGGGAATGGTGACCTCGCTGGCGGCCTCGTCGAGGAGTGCGAGGTTGCGGTCGCGGCATTCGATGGCCGTGTAGGTGGGCAGTCCGATCGCGGAAAACACGGTCTCGGGGAGGTTGTGGAGGGCTGCGAGGGCGCGTCCGAGAGAGGCGGGCAGGAGCGGGTCCGTGTCGAGGTCCTCGTCGGTGGGGACGGCGCCGCCCGGATCGCGGTGGACGTAGACGCTTCCGCCATGTGCAAGCTTGGCTTGCCCGGCCAGTCGGGGCACGTCGAAGGGGATGTAGTCGTGGTCGTGTGCCTGCCCGAGGCGGTCGAGGATTCCGGAGGTCGCTTCGAGGGCGGGGCCGGAGACCTCCTCGTGGGGGCAGGTGACGATCCAGCGGTTGCCTGCGGCGTCTTCGATGCCGGTCACGGTAGAGAGCTCGTCGCTGTAGGAGGGCGGGCGCAGGGCGGTGACGCGCATACCGGGGACGGCGGCGGTGGCCAGGGCTGCCAGTTCGAGGGGGCTCTTCGGGGAGGTCATTGACTTAACGTATCGCGTGCGAGTGCGCGCGAGTGCTTCCCCGCGCGGAGTCGGGGGAGATTGGGTGGGTGTGGGTTTGCTCCTTTCCGAAAAACTCTGTTACTTTCGACACATTGGCTTGGTCTGTAGCAAGGAGGCGCAGCGATGGAAGCCATGACGCGTTCTCTCGCGGCGCGTGTCCGAGAGGGATTGGCTGCGGGCGGCATTGACGCGGCTCGCGATCCTGCGGCGGTGCGCGCGCTCATCGAGCGTGCCATCGATCGGCATGCACCCGACCTGTTGCCCGCTGCGCGCGCGCAGATCGAGGCAGACCTCATGGACGACATCTGCGGCCTAGGGCCGCTCCAGGCGCTCATGGACGATCCGTCGGTGGAGGAAATATGGATTAACGCCGCCTCGCGCGTGTTTGTCGCGCGCGGCGGTGTGGCTGAGTTGACCAGCCTCATTCTCACGGACGAGGATGTGCGGGCCCTCGTGGAGAGGATGCTGCACCACTCGGGACGCAGACTCGACCTATCGAGCCCCTTCGTGGACGCGATGCTCGAGGGCGGGGAGCGCCTCCACGTCGTCATCCCGCCGGTGACGGGCTCGTCGTGGAGCGTGAACATCCGCAAACACATCCAGCGGGCGCGCACCCTGGAGGACCTGGTCGCGGTGGAGATGGTCGCTGCCCCGATGCGCGACTTCCTCTCGGCCGCCGTCAGCTGCGGCCTGTCCGTGCTCGTCTCGGGAGGGACTCAGGCGGGCAAGACGACGCTGCTGCGCGCCCTCGCGGGGGAGCTACCGCGTTCGCGCCGCGTCATATCCTGCGAGGAGGTCTTCGAGCTGGGTCTGGCTAACTGGGACCATGTCGCGATGCAGACGCGTCCGGCGGGTGCGGAGGGCACGGGGGAGATCACCCTGCGTGACCTCGTGCGCGAGTCACTGCGTATGCGCCCCGAATATCTGATCGTCGGCGAGGTGCGAGGACCCGAGGCCCTCGATCTCCTCGTCGCCCTGAACGCCGGTGTTCCGGGTATGGCGACCGTGCACGCTAACTCGGCGCGTGAGGCCCTCGACAAGCTCTCGATCCTGCCTCTCCTCGCGGGAGAAAATGTCACGACGGGGTTCGTCACGCCGACCCTGGCCTCGTCGATTGACCTCGTGTGTCACGTTGAACGAGGAGCCGATGGGCACCGCCACATCGCCGAGATTCTCGCGGTTCCCGGGCGCGTTGAAGGTAATCGGATTGAAACTGCGTCGCTCTTTACGTACGACGGGATCCGCTGCGAACGAGGCAGCGGCGGACTGGATCTGCATGATCGCTTCGCCGCAGCCGGGTTCGACTTGGCCTCCCTGCTGGAGTGGGGGACGGCGTGATCGCCATCGTGTGTGGACTCGTATTCGGGATAGGGCTTGTGATGGCCCTCTCCCCGTGGTTCGTACCCGCGCCGGCGTGGAGGCCGTGGGGGCCGTGGAAGCGCGTGCGTGAGGACGTCGCGCGTGCACGTGTTCCGGGGCTGACGGCAGGGCGCCTCGTCATGCTGAGCGGTGTGATCGGGGCGGTCGTCGCGATGGTTGTCCTCGCTGTCACCGGCGCATGGCCGGTGGCCCTCATCGTGTCGCTCGGCGTGTCTTTCCTGCCGTACGCGTGGGTCGTCTCTCGGGTGCGCGCACACGCTCAAACCGTTCGTGCCGCATGGCCGGAGGTCATCGATGCGATGGTGTCCGGCGTGCGCGCGGGCACCTCGTTGCCCCAGGTGCTGTGCGATCTCGCCGAGGAGGGCCCCGTCCCCGTCCGCTTTGCCTTCGAGGCTTTCTCCCGCGACTACAGTGCTCACGGGCGTTTTGCTCCCGCGCTCGATCGGATGAAAGCAGAAGTCGCAGACCCCGTCGCCGACCGCATTATCGAGGCGCTGCGTATTGCGCGGTCCGTCGGTGGTGCTGATCTGACGCGCCTCCTGCAGGACCTGGCCGCTCTCCTGCGCGAGGACGCGCGCGTGCGTGGTGAACTCGAGGCCCGACAGTCCTGGACGGTTGGGGCGGCTCGTCTCGGGATCGCCGCTCCGTGGGTCGTCCTCCTGCTCCTATCCGGAGGAGGTGCCAGCGCCAGCGTCTGGAACTCCCCAGGCGGTATCGCTGTCCTGTGCGCGGGTGCCGGAATCTGCGTCATCGCCTACCTGGCGATGAAGGCAATGAGTCGGCTCAGCACCGATCCGCGCAACCTGGGAGGTGGATCGTGAGCCCCTGGACTTTCCGCATCCTCGACGTGGCAGTCAGCGCACTGCTCGTGGGAGGCCTCGCGCTGCTCGCGGCGGCCTGGTTCGCGCGCCGTCCCACTTTCGCGGCCCGAGTCGCGCAGGGCCGCGTCAGCGAGGAGGCCCCGTCACCGGTGAGTGCGTGGGCGCGGCGCCTCAGTGCAGCTGCCCTCGAATCCCTGGGATCGACCACGCAGTCAGTCGCACGCCGTCTCGCCCTGGCGGGCATGACGCCGGAGGTCTCCGTCTTTCGGCTACGCCAGGCGCTCGCCGGGATCGCCGGCCTCATCCTCGCCTGCCTCGCCCTCACGGTGCGCCCCGCCTCCTCGCTGCGCGCCTCAATCATCCCCCTGTGCGCGTGCGCTCTCGTCGGCACGCTGCTGGGGGTTGCCGGTATGGATCGTTACCTCACTGTGCGGGCCCACGCCAGGCAGCGCGCGATCGACGTCGCCGTTCCCGACTGCGCGGAGCTGCTTGCGCTCGCGGTCGCGGCGGGGGAGTCGATTCCTGCCGCGATCGAGCGGGTTGCGGGGTGCGCGGGTGGGCCGCTGGGGGCGGAGCTGTCCCTGACGGCTGGACACATCCGCAACGGCACGCCTTCCGTGCGTGCCCTCTCCGACCTCGTTGAACGCACCGAGTCGCCCGCTCTCACGCGCCTGAGCCGAACGCTCACGACCGCGATCGAGCGTGGTTCACCCTTGGCCTCGGTCCTGCATGATCAGGCGCGTGATCAACGCGAACGATCCCTCGCCGACCTCATGGAGGAGGGTGGACGCCGCGAGATCGCGATGCTGCTACCCGTCGTCTTTCTCATCTTGCCCGTCACCGTCATGTTCGCCCTCTACCCGGGGCTCATTGCCTTGGATTTCACCCCGTGAAGGAAGGAAATACTGTCATGAAGAAGCTATTTCTCAGGAAGATGCCCCTCGGGGAGCGCGGTGACGTGCCCGGATGGGTGCTCATCACGCTGATGACGGCTGCCCTCGTCGTTCTTATCTGGGGCGTCGCCTCGGAGCGTCTCGTGGAGATCTTTAACCGTGCGATGGACTCGATTTCAGGCATCTGACGCGCATCCCGAGCGAGGTTCCGAGGTCGTGTCCACGGTCCTCGTCCAGGGACTCGTCGTCCTGGTGATACTCCTGCTCGTCCAGATCGCCTTTGCCTCGCACGTGCGCACGATGAGCGTCAGCGCCGCGTCCGAGGGCGCGCGCCGCGGTGGTCTCCTCGGCGGCGACGAGGACGAGGCGCGGGTGCGCACGGGGGAACTCCTCGATTCTCTCGTGGGGTCCGCCGAGGACCGCGACATCGACGTCGCACGCGAGGATGATGGGGGAGTTGACGTTCTCGTGGTGACGGTGCGCACGCGCCTGCCGCTCGTCGGTGGCTTTGGGCCGCGTTGGCTCACCGTTCATGGCCGTGCCCTGGTGGAGGGGCCGTGAGTGAGCGCGGGGACGCCAGCGTGGAATTCCTGGGCATCCTGGTGGTCCTCGTCATCCCAGTCCTCTACATTGTTCTCGCGGTTGGGCAGGTGAGTGCCGGTGCGATGGCGGTGGATGCGGGGGCGCGCGAAGCCGCGCCGATTCTCGCCGAGGATCCCGCTCGCGAAGCCGACGCATCCCATGCCGTTGCGCTCATCGTTGAGGACTTTGGGATCGATGCTCAGGCGGACGTGGTCTCGAGCTGCGTGGGGTGCGAGGGGGATGGCGGCGTCGTCGACGTGCGTGTGTCCGTGCGTGTCCCCCTGCCGTATATGCCTGCATGGCTGGGAAGCGCCGGTGTGGGTGTGTCCTCGAGTGCGCGCGTTCCCATCCGGGAGGTGGTTGCCCATGGGTGATGAGGGGCGCGTCGGCGTTCTGATGGGTGCGGGTTGCGCATTCGTCTGTCTGTTTCTCTTCGTCTCCCTCGCTCTGACCGAGGTCGCGATGCAGGATCGCAGGCTTGTGTCGTGCGCCGATGCCCTGGCGAGCGTCGGGGGTGGTAACGCTTCGACTGGCGCGTTCTTCGTGGAAGGGGACGCGCTCGAAGTCGACGAGGCCGGGGTGCGTTCTCGGGTCGAGGAGGGCCTGGCGGCGCTATCGGATACCACATGCAAGGTGGGCGATGGGGTGACTCTGAGCGCGGTGAATGTCAGCGCTACCGAGGTGGAGGTCGCAGTGAGTGCGCGGCCGACCGTGTCGTTGGTACCTCCAGTTCTGCGCGCAGTGGCGGTTCCCGAGCTGATGCGTACCTCAAGTGCGCGCCTTCGGCAGGTTCATGGGCCGCACTAAAGTGGCGTCCGCTACGGTCACATTGTGGGATGGCTCCAGAAGTGAGGGTAAATGAAACGTAAACTTTAAGCCATGAGCAGCTTTGATACATCTCGTCTTTCCCCCGCGCTGGCCTCCGTTTTCGAATCCGTCCAGCGCCGTGATCCCGCCCAGGCCGAGTTCCACCAGGCCGTCTACGAGGTCCTCCTGACCATCGCCCCGCTGGCCGAGCGCCACCCCGAGTACGCCGACCTGGCCATCATCGACCGCATCGTCGAGCCCGAGCGCCAGCTCCAGTTCCGCGTCCCGTGGGCCGACGATTCGGGCAACATCCACGTGAACCGCGGCTTCCGTGTCCAGTTCAACTCTGCGCTCGGCCCCTACAAGGGCGGCCTGCGCTTCCACCCCTCCGTGAACCTGTCCATCATCAAGTTCCTCGGTTTCGAGCAGATCTTCAAGAACGCCCTGACCGGCCTGCCCATGGGTGGCGGCAAGGGTGGCGCGGACTTCGACCCCAAGGGCAAGTCCGACGCCGAGGTCATGCGCTTCTGCCAGTCCTTCATGACTGAGCTCTCCCGCCACATCGGCCCCGACACCGACGTGCCCGCGGGCGACATCGGCGTGGGCGGCCGCGAGATCGGCTACATGTTCGGCCAGTACAAGCGCCTCAAGAACCGCTTCGACGCGGGCGTCCTGACCGGCAAGGGCCTGACCTGGGGCGGTTCGTTTGCGCGTACCGAGGCCACCGGCTACGGCCTCGTCTACTTCGCCGCCGAGATGCTCGCCGCGAAGGGCACCAGCTTCGACGGCAAGCGCGTCGTGGTGTCCGGCTCCGGTAACGTTGCGATCTACGCGACCGAGAAGGCCCAGCAGCTGGGCGCGACCGTCGTCGCCGTCTCCGACTCCTCCGGCTACGTCGTGGACGAGGCCGGCATCGACGTCGCCCTGCTCAAGGACGTCAAGGAGGTGCGTCGTGGACGCGTCTCCGACTACGCAGCCGAGCGCCCCGGTGCCGTCTTCGTGGCCGACGGCTCCATCTGGGACGTCCCCTGTGACGTTGCGCTGCCCTGCGCGACCCAGAACGAGCTGCCCCTGTCCGGCGTTCAGAGCCTCATCAAGAACGGCGTCCAGCTGGTGGCCGAGGGCGCGAACATGCCCACCACCCCCGAGGCGATCGAGGCTCTGCAGGCCGCGGGCGTCGCCTACGCCCCCGGCAAGGCCTCCAACGCGGGCGGCGTGGCCACCTCCGGCCTCGAGATGCAGCAGAACTCGGGCCGCACCCAGTGGGCCTTCGAGGAGACCGACGCCAAGCTCCACCAGATCATGGTCGACATCCACGCGAACACCGTTGCCACCGCCGAGGAATACGGTGTGGCTGGCGACTATGTGGCCGGCGCGAACCTGGCGGGCTTCCGCAAGGTGGCCGACGCGATGGTTGCGATGGGTCTCATCTGATCCGCTTCCTGTCGATGCCCCGGCGTCCTTGTGGCGTCGGGGCACCGTCGTCTCTGCGGCTGATCGGGGGAGTAAGCCCGGCCACCGTCGTGCCCTAGCGTTCCTCGTTGGCCGCCCGATCCGCTACCCTGGATGGGTGGCCATTGAATTTTCTGAAGAGATCCCGTCCCTGCGCACCACGATGGAGAACATCCTCGCGGTCGTGCAGCCGGACAAGCTGCGTGAGCAGATCGCCGAGCTGAATGAGAAGGCGGCCGCGCCCGACCTGTGGGACGACCCGAGCGCCGCCCAGGCCGTGACGAGCGCGCTCAGCCACCGCCAGAGCGAGCTCGACCGCGTCACGCAGATGAGCGAGCGCATCGACGACCTGGAGGCCATGGTGGACATGGCCGCCGAGGACCCGGACGAGAGCGCCGATATCCTCGCGGAGGCCGAAGCCGACCTGGAGAAGCTCCGCAAGGACCTGAGCGACCTCGAAATCCGCACGCTGCTGGACGGTGAGTACGACGAGCGCAACGCCGTCATTACGATCCGAAGCGGCGCGGGCGGCGTGGACGCCGCCGACTTCGCCGAGATCCTCCTGCGCATGTACCTGCGCTGGGCCGAGCGTCACGGCTACCCGACGAAGGTCATGGACACCTCCTACGCGGAAGAGGCGGGCCTGAAGTCGGCGACCTTCGAGGTCCAGGCCCCCTACGCCTACGGCACGCTGAGCGTCGAGGCCGGCACCCATCGCCTCGTGCGTATTAGCCCCTTCGATAACCAGGGTCGCCGCCAGACGTCCTTCGCGGCCGTCGAAGTCATTCCCCTCATCGAGACGACGGACCACATCGAGATCCCCGAGTCCGAGCTGAAGGTCGACGTCTTCCGTTCCTCGGGCCCCGGCGGCCAGTCCGTGAACACGACCGACTCGGCCGTGCGCATGACCCACATCCCCACGGGCATCGTCGTGTCCATGCAGGATGAGAAGTCCCAGATCCAAAACCGCGCGGCCGCCCTGCGAGTCCTGCAGTCCCGCCTCCTCGTTTTGCGCCACGAGGAAGAGCAGGCGAAGAAGAAGGAGCTCGCCGGCGACGTCAAGGCCTCGTGGGGCGACCAGATGCGCTCCTACGTCCTCCAGCCGTATCAGATGGTCAAGGACCTGCGCACCGAGTACGAGTCGGGCAACCCCCAGTCCGTCTTCGATGGCGACATTGATGGCTTCATCAACGCCGGTATCCGCTGGCGCAAGAACGAACAGAACGCCGCCCAGGACTGAGCCGCGCGGCAACGCATCACCCGGCCCCGGCCTCGTCGATTTATGCACGAGGCCGGGGCCGCGCGCGTGTCCAAGGCGTCCCGGGCGGAGGGCTGAGTGACACACCGGCGGTTTTCCGCGTGTCGCAGCAGGGGCGTGACCCGATCGTTACCTAATCTGACAGGGACTATTGACCCCGATCGGACGGTCCCATGATTCGTTTTGATGATGTCACCATGGTGTACACACCTGGTGCCCAGCCCGCGCTGGACCACGTCTCGCTGGAGGTGGAACGCGAAGAGTTCGTGTTCCTCGTTGGCAAGTCGGGTTCCGGCAAGTCCACGTTCCTGCAGCTCGTCATGCGCGAAATGAAGGCGACCAGCGGCAAGGTGTGGGTGCTCGGCAAGGACGTGTCCAAGCTGTCCACGTGGGCGGTCCCGAAGCTGCGCCGCCAGATCGGCACGGTCTTCCAGGACTTCCGACTGCTGCCTTCTAAGACCGTGTACGAGAACGTCGCGCTGGCCATGCAGGTCATCGGAAAGCCGCGTCACGCGATCGAAACCTTGGTCCCGGACGCGCTCGAGCTGGTGGGTCTGTCCGGCAAGGAGTCGCGTCTGCCGCACGAACTCTCCGGCGGCGAGGAGCAGCGCGTCGCTATCGCGCGTGCCATGGTGAATCGTCCCGAGCTGCTGCTCGCGGATGAGCCCACCGGCAACCTGGACCCGGAGACGTCGCTGGGCATCATGCGCCTCCTGGATCGAATCAACCGCACGGGCACGACCGTCGTCATGGCCACCCACGACGCGGATATCGTCAACCAGATGCGTAAGCGAGTTATTGAGCTTGAGGCCGGCGACGTCGTGCGCGATCAGAACCGCGGCGTCTACGGGGCCGGGAGGTAACACCAGTGAAGCTTCGTTTTATTCTGTCCGAGGTCGGCAAGGGCCTGTCGCGTAACCGCGCGATGAGCGTCGCCGTCATCCTCGTGACCTTCGTGTCCCTCCTCTTCGTGGGCATCGCGGGCCTGACCCAGATGCAGGTGTCCAAGATGAAGTCGGAGTGGTACGACAAGATCGAGGTCACGATCTACATGTGCGCGATCAACGACGCAGCCCCGAATTGCAACGCAACGGAGGCGAGTGATGCGCAGATCGACGCGGTGCGCCAAAAGCTGGCTTCCGCCGAGATGAGCCCGTACGTGGCGAACGTGTACGAGGAGACGAAGGAAGAGGCCTACGAGAACTTCAAGCGCCTCAACGGCAACGATGCGCTGACCCAGTGGACCACGCCGGACATGCTCCAGTTCGCTTTCCGCATCAAGCTGGTCAACCCCGAGCAGTACTCGGTGGTCAAGGAGGAGTTCTCCGGGACCCCTGGCGTGTCCGAGGTCCGCGACCAGCGTGAGGTCGTCGAGCCCCTGTTCCGCGTGCTGGGTGCCGCTCGCACGGCCGCCCTGGGCCTCGGCGCGATCATGGTTGTCGCCGCGATCCTGCTGATCTCGACGACGATCCGCCTGAGCGCGATGAGCCGCGAGCAGGAAACGCAGATCATGCGATACGTGGGTGCCTCGAACCTGTTCATTCAGGCTCCCTTCATGATTGAGGGCGCGTTGGCTGCGCTCGTGGGTGCCGTGTTCGCGATCGGTTCGCTGTTCGCCGGCGTTCACTTCATCGTCCAGGGCTGGATGGCCCCCTCCTTTAGGTGGACGAACTTTATCGGCATGGGCGAGGTGGCGATCATGACGCCGGTCCTCGTCCTGGCGGCGGTCGCGCTGGCGGTTATCGCCTCGGCGTTCTCGCTCGCGAAGTACACGAAGGCGTAAGTCTCATGTCCCGTTTCCTGCATCATCCGGGTTCTCGCGCGCTGCGCGTTGGCGCGCTTGCCCTGGCGGTTGCGTGCTTCGCGGCGATGAGTCAGGCGATGCCTGCTCGCGCCGACGACGAGCGCGACGCCGCCGCGAACGCAGCCGCCGAGGCCGAGGCAACGGTCAACGCCCTGCAGTCGCAGCTGGAGGGCATCGACGCGTCGCTGGCTCAGGTTTTCATCGACCTGCAGGCTCTCAACGGGCAGATTCCGGTGGCGCAGGCCGCCTACGAGTCCGCGACCGCGACCTACGACGCGAAGTCGCGCGAGCACGCGACGATCCTGGGCGAGCTGAATGCCGCCCAGGGCGAGCAGAACCGCATCGACCAGTCGCTGACTCAGGCCACCACACAGGCCGACGACGCTCAGCGCGCGATCGCCGATCTGGTGCGCCGTAAGTACCGCGAAGGCAACGTCGATCCGGTCGCCGTGGCCCTGACCGCGGGCGGTACGGAGTCGATCACCGACCGTGCGGCGGCCGCCGACATGGCGCTGCGCACGGAGAGCCAGACGATGACGGCCGCGCTGGATGTCTCCTCGTCCCAGCGCACGCAGGCCACTCGTCAGAACGCGATCACGGACCGTATCTCCGACCTGGAGGAGAAGGCCGCGCAGGCCGAGGCCGAGGCGGAGGCTGCGAAGAGCGAGGCTGACTCCAAGCTCACTGAGCTCAATAACCTGAAGACGCAGGCGCAGGCCAAGCAGGCCGAGTGGGATGCCCAGAAGGGCCAGGTTCAGGCCTCGCTCGACCAGGCCGAAGCGGACTATCAGGCGCGCAGCTCCGAGCTCGCGGCGATCGACGCGGCAAACATTGCGTCGGGGGCCTCCTACGTGTCGGCGTCGGGCTTCCGTAGCCCGCTCGACATTCCGATCGTCGTGACCAGCCCGTTTGGCATGCGCTACCACCCGGTCCTGGGCATCATGAAGGGCCACTCGGGCACCGACATGGCCGCCGACTGCGGCACGATCATTCGCGCTGTGGCCTCGGGCTACGTCAACGCGGTGTCCTCGGACTACTCGGCGGGTAACTACGTGGATATTAACCACGGCCTCGTCGGCGGTAACTCCGTCATCACCGAGTACCTGCACATGCAGGCCCAGTACGTGTCGCCGGGTCAGTACGTGAACGCGGGCGACGCGCTGGGTGAGGTTGGCTCGACCGGCTACGCGACCGGATGCCACCTGCATTTTGGTGTCATTCAGAACGGAAGCTACGTTGAACCGATGGATTATTTGTAATCCGCGTTAGGATGGACCCTCGTAGCGTTTTGCTACGGGGGTCTTTCCGCAAGTTGCGCGGAAAACGAGTCTGAAAGGAGGCAGCATGCCCAAGGATTGGAAGAAGCCCAAGCCCACGGAGGGGCAGCGCGCCAAGGCTGCCTCCGACGCGAAGAAGACGATCGCCCGCAACAAGAAGGTGCGCCACGACTACACGATTGAAGACACGTGGGAGGCCGGCCTGGCTCTCATGGGCACCGAGGTGAAGGCGCTGCGCATGGGCCGCGCTTCCCTCGTGGATGCATGGGTCGAGATCAACGGGGGAGAGGCGTGGCTCTACGGCGCGAACATTCCCCTGTACTCCCAGGGTTCGTGGACGAACCACGCGCCGACTCGCAAGCGCAAGCTGCTGCTGCACCGCGCGGAGATCGAGCGCATGCAGGACCGGGTGGCCGCGAAGGGCTACACGATCGTGCCGCTGGAGCTCTACTTCATCGGCGGCCGCGTCAAGGTCGAAATCGCCCTGGCCAAGGGCAAGCAGGAATGGGATAAGCGCCAGGCGCTGCGCGAAAAGCAGGACCAGCGCGAGGCCGAGCGCGCGATGCGCCGCTACGTCAAGCAGGCCCGCCGATAGGGGAAAGAAGGCGACCTTGTGCGAGGTTCCGTCAGGATTTTTCGTCGTGATCTGCTGAGGCTGGTACGTGTACCGGTCGCGTGGATTGTCATCATCGGTATGGCATTCGTGCCCGCGCTCTACGCGTGGTTCAACATCGTTGGCTTCTGGGACCCGTACTCGCAGACTTCCCACATCCGCGTGGCGGTGGCGAACGAGGACGAGGGCGCGACCAAGGACCGGATCGGCACCGTGAATGTGGGTGCGATGCTTGAGACTCAGTTGAAGCAGAACGATCAGCTGGGCTGGCACTTCGTGAGCGCCGACGAGGCCCGCGCGGAGGTCGAGCGCGGTGATTCATACGCGGCCTTCATCATCCCGGCGTCTTTTTCGCGTGACCTGACGGGCATCGTTGACGGTACGTACGTCAAGCCGAATATCCAGTATTACGTCAACGAGAAGAACAACGCGGTGGCCCCCAAGATCACGGGGGCGGGTGCGACGGCGTTGGATCGCCAGATCAACTCGGCGTTCGTGTCGACGGTGGCCAAGGTTTTGTCGGAGAAGGCGTCCGAGGCCGGGGTGAGCATCGCGAACAACGCTGACCAGAAGCGTTCGGACGTGTCTGCTTCGGTGTCCGAGGCCTCGGCGAAGCTGGGCAGTGCCTCGCAGACCCTGGAGGGTGTGGGGGAGAAGATCGACGCGGCGAAGGCTTCGGTGGCCTCGGCGCGCGCGACCCTGAGCGACCTGGATAGCGCAGCTTCGGATCTGTCGGCGTCCCTGGACCGGGCGGACCAGCTGGTGGGCGACTCGCGTTCCTCGCTGGCCTCATTCTCCGGTCAGATGGGCGGTGCCCTCGACGGCCTGTCCTCGAACGCGGCGAGCGCCCTTGCGGGGGTCTCTGCGGACGCGGGCACCCTCGACGGTGCGGTGCAGGGCGCGTCCGGACGCGTGGGTGGCCTGCTGACCGAGGGCACGTCGATCAACGACTCGGTGGGCGAGGTGCTCACGGAGCTGAATGCCCTAGGGATTGGGAACCTGCCCGCCGCGGGGACGGCTCTGGCAGACCTGACGAACCAGAACACCGCGCTGTCCGCGGCCCTCGGGAACCTGACGACCCTCAACTCGGACCTCTCGGCGTCATCCTCATCGATCACGAACGCGCTGACGTCGGCCTCCGATGCCTCGGCTGCTGTCTCGTCCGCGGTGACGAACGCCCGCAGCGGCGTGTCTGCCCAGCTTCCCGCGATTTCGTCGGCGCTTGACGATTTCTCGAGCGCATCCTCGTCGATGCGCGGCTCCCTCGACACCTTGCGCAGCCAGCGCGACCAGGTGTCGGGCCTGCTCGACCAGCTCGATTCCCTGCTGGACGGGGCAAAGACAGCGACTCAGACGAGCGCCACGAACGTCGCTGCGATCACGTCCGACCTGAACTCGGTGGCGACGGACATCTCGTCGCTGTCCTCCTCGAATACGCTGCGCGACCTCTCGAGCTCCCTGGGAGTCAACGCCGAGTCGATCGCCTCCTTCATGGCCTCGCCGACGCAGATCGAGACGAAGGCCGTGTACCCCGTGGCTGCGTACGGCTCGGCGATGGCCCCGCTGTTTACCAATTTGGCCCTGTGGATTGGCGCGTTCTCGCTCGTCCTCCTCCTCAAGCTTGACGTGGATGAGGAGGGCATCGGCCCCACGTCCTCTGCCGCCAAGTACATGGGCAGGTGGATGCTGCTCGCCTTCTTCGCGCTCATTCAGGCGCTTGTTGTGTCGATCGGCGACCTCATCATCGGCGTGCAGACGGTCTCCCGACTGGGTTTCGTGGGGACGGCGATGATCATCTCGCTGGTGTTCACCTCGATCGTCTACATGCTTTCCACGTGCTTCCAGCATATCGGCAAGGGCCTGTGCGTCATCATCATGGTCATGCAGATTCCCGGTTCCGCCGGCCTGTATCCGATCGAGATGCTCCCGTCCTTCTTCCGCTTCCTGCACCCGCTGTTCCCCTTTACCTACGGTGTTAATGCGCTGCGTGAGATCGTGGCCGGGTTCTATGGGCACACCTACCTGTCGTGCCTGGCGGTTCTCGGTGCCGAGGCGCTGGTTGCGTTCGCGATCGGCCTCGCGCTACGTCCGTTCTTGGTGAACCTGAACGCGATGATCACGCGCGACCTGGCCTCCTCCGGGCTCTTCCTGGCCGAGGCCACGCGCGTGCCTTCGAACCGCTACCGCCTGACGCAGATCGTGGCAGCCCTGGCCGATCACGACGGCTTCCAGCGCTCGGTCAGCGGCCGCGCCGCGCGCTTCGAGCGTCGTTACCCGAGGATTCGCCGCATCGCGATCATTCTCGGGGTTATCGTGCCGGTGGCTCTGGCGGTGCTGTCCGTCGCGAATGTGGCGGAGGTGCCGATCATTCTGGGCGCCTGGATCGTCTGGGTCCTCCTCGTCATCACTTTCCTGATTGGGCTGGAGTACCTGCGTGAGGCTTTGGCGCGCCAGCAGCTCCTCGGTGCCATGGACGAGCAGGACGTGCGTTCCCTGCTCACCCGCCGCGTGCAGGGCGCGCGATCGCGTCTCGCGCTTGGCGCGGCCGCCGTGGGCGCGTCGATCTCGTCGGCGCTTGCCTCAACCCTGGGTGAGCGCGGGGGAGAGGGCATGGACAAGGTCGACCCCGGCCTCGTCGATGAGGACAGCGCGGGTGACGCGTCGGAGGCGGCGAAGGGAGAAGAGCAGTGAGGACCATCTGGGCCATCTACCGCGCCGACCTGCGCCGCGCGCATCGTTCCCTCATCGCCAGCGTCGTCGTCTTCGGACTGGTCGTCATCCCGTCCCTGTTTACGTGGTTCAACGTGGCGGCGTCGTGGGACCCGTTCGGGAACACGAAGAGCCTGCGCATCGCGATTGCGAACACGGACGCGGGCTACAAATCGGACCTGGTGCCGCTGCACGTCAACATTGGGGACTCTGTGGTGTCCGCGCTGCGTAAGAACGACAACTTCGACTGGGTCATTGCATCCGAGGATAAGGCGGTTGAGGGGACGCGGTCAGGCGAGTACTACGCGGCCATCGTCATTCCCTCGGACTTCTCTCAGGAGATGCTGACGTTCTTCGACGGGGGAGCATCCTCCGCGCCGATGACCTATTACGTCAACGAGAAGAAGAACGGTATTTCGCCGAAGATCGCCGGGCAGGGCGCCGAGGCCGTGAGCGCCCAGGTGAACCAGATCTTCGTGCAGACGCTGTCCGAGGTCGCCCTCGATACGGCAACGTCGGTGGGGGACGCGCTGTCCGCCCCGACCGCGGTCAACACGGTGACGGCCCTCGATAACCGCGTGCAGACGGTCGCCTCGCGCCTGCGCACGGCGGCCGATAGCGCGGACGCCTACGCGTCGCTCGTGGGCTCCTCGGTGACGCTCATCGACTCGACGACCACGCTCGTGAACGGGCTGGGCAGCGCGAAGGGCTCCGCGCAGTCCGCGGTGTCGAGTGCTCAGGCTGGAGCAGGCGGGCTTGGGTCCGCTGCGTCGGCGGCGGTCTCCTCGGTGTCCGACGCCATCTCCTCCTCGCAGTCCTCGCTGTCCTCCCTGTCGAGCGCCGTCGAGAACGTGTATGCGAACGGCTCGACGAGCGCGTCGGACGCGGCTTCGACGCTGCGCTCGCAGGCCTCCGTTCTGGACACGCAGTCCGCCAGTTTCGCATCGATCAAGTCGACGCTGGAGGCCCTGCCGGGCTCGCCCGTCTCCCAGTCCTCGCTGGACCGCCTGCAGGCCGCCTCTGACCGTCTGACCGCGGTTGCGAACGGGCTGCGCGCCGCCGCGTCCGAGCTGGACTCCAAGGTCGCGAATGCCGACGCTGGGCGCGCGAGCGTGAACGGCCTGATCGCCCAGGCGCGTTCCGCGGTCGACGGCCTGTCCTCCGACTACGAGAACAACCTGCGTCCTCAGCTTGAATCGCTTGGCTCAACCCTGGCCTCGGCCCAGTCGTCCCTGAGCGCAGCGCGCACGTCCCTCGAGGGTGCGACGTCCACTGCCTCGAACGGCAGCGGGAGCGCCCGCGAGGGGCTGACCCAACTGCGCGACAACCTGGCCGGCGCGGCCTCGAGCCTGCGCGAGGCGGCCGGAAAGCTGGACTCCCTGCACGCTTCGATCAGCGAGGCGCTTGCCAGTGGCGACCTGACGACGCTCGGGACCATCATCGGGAATAATCCCGAGGCCCTGGCTGCCGCGATTGCGGCACCTGTCGGCGTGGAGAAAACTCCCGTCTACCCGGTCGCGAACTTCGGCTCCCAGATGGCGCCCCTGTACACGATCCTGGCGCTGTGGGTTGGCTCTATCCTGATGGTCGTGTCGCTGCGCTCGGACGTCACGGACTCCAACGTCGCCGACGGCCTACCCGAGGGTGACCCGCTGCGCGCGACCCTGACCGCGAAGCCCGTCGGCCTGGCCGCCGGGTACCTGGGCCGCTACCTGATCTTCGGGACGATCGCGCTCACCCAGGCGACCCTGGTGGGGCTGGGTGACCTGTACTTCCTGAAGGTCCAACACGCTCACCCGCTGCAGTTCATGGGCACCCTGTGGCTGACGGCCGTCGTGTTCTCGTTCCTCATGTACACGCTCATTGCGACATTCGGGAATGTGGGCAAGGCCCTGGGCGTGCTGCTCCTGGTCCTGCAGATTTCGGGCGCCGGGGGAGCGTTCCCGCTGGCGATCCTGCCCTCCTTCTTCTCCTCCGTTTCCCCGTTCCTGCCGGCCACGCACGCGATCACTGCGCTGCGCGCGTCGATCGCGGGGTACGCGGGGCACGAGTATGCGGATGCCATGTGGTTCCTGGCCTCCTTCATCCTGTTTGCCGCGTTCCTGGGGCTGGCGCTGCGCCCGCTGCTGGTGCGTAAGAACCGGCGCATGGTGGAGAAGCTGGAGTCGACGAAGCTGCTCTGAGGCGTCGGTTTTTCCCTTGACGGGCGTGGGCTGCGGGCGTAGACTGATGTGTCCGACGGTCTGCGGTAATGCTGGGCGTCGGGGAGTTGAAAACTCAAGAGGGGATGATCGGTTTCGACAGTGGTCGTCGATCGAAGTGAAGCGAGCCGAGAATGTGCGCTCATCTCGTTAACGATGCGTGCAAACCAATAGGTGCCGAACAGAATCGCACCGACTACGTTCTCGCTGCCTGATATCGCAGCCTGAACCTTTAGTCCGTCAGCCCGGGAGTTGCTTCCGGCCCGGTGTCTGGCGTCGTCTAGGGAGCCACTGGGAGTCGCCCATGTTGGTGGGGTGCCTCCGACACTTAATCAACTGAGCCTATCTGGCGGTGTGTCTACGCAATGCTGGGGGCTGAGAAATAAAATCGTAGACTGCGCTCGGAGAAGAATTCGGGGCCGGCTGCTGGACGGGGGTTCGATTCCCCCCATCTCCACCTGTGACGTCCCCCGCGGTCCGAGAGGACTGCAGGGGACGTTGTTGTCGTGCCCGCGTGAGTCGAGCTTCTCGAACTTGCACGCCCACGCGGAATGGATGGGGTTGGTGTCGGCGATCATCGTGCTGAAGCATGCTACCGTGACGATTGAGGTGCCTGAGGCTGAGCATTCTGATTGTATATCTGCTCGGCTTGACTCACGCATGTGGGGAGGGTGGCGGCAATGCCCCAAAGGATGATCACCCAAGCTGCGTACAGCGACACCATCCCCACGTTGTATCCGGGGCTGTGCATCCAGGTTGCGAGGCTGAGGACCATCAGCCCTACGATGCCAATGCCGAGTCCGGAGAGAGCTGCCAGGATGACGATGAGGGGCACTGGCATGGTCAGGATGCGAACCAATAGCCGTGTGCGTGTCGCATGCGTGATGTTCAGGGCGATCAGCCACCCCATTGCGCCGAGCGAGGCCTGGTATGGAAGCCCGGCTGTCGTCGAGTATGTTGTAATGGTCATCCACAGTTGCGTCCAAGTGAATGAACTACCGTCGGCAATATTTCTTCCTGCTGCGTCCGAAACGCCCATAGCGTGGGCCAGCGTAAAACATGAGTAGACGAGTGCCACCAGCAGTGACTGCAGCAGAACGAACAGGATAAGACGCACGGGGCGTCGATGTGCGAGCACAGCAGCAGTCTCTCCTACGTTCCGCACGCCGATTCGCAGTTGTTGCCCCGTCTTCCACCACTCGGCGATCTGCAGGGCGAAAACAAGCGGCAGGAGAATTATGGTGGGAACGCCCAATAATTGCAGTATGTTGACTGCTACGTCTGTAGGGGAGGGTATGCCAGTCATGCCTGAATTATCTCAGGCTGTCGACGGCGGGGGCGTGCTGACCGCTATGACGGACGTCACTACGCTTGGCTGTACTCTTTGCATCGCGCGTTTCTCCAGGGGTCCACGGACCGTGAGTCGAGCTGCTCGAACTTGCGCGCCCAGGCGGAGCGGATGGGGCAAGCGTCGGCGATCATCGTGCTGAAATGCTCGTCGACGACGTTGATGACCTCGCTTACAGAGGTGCGCGTCTCGGGGCCATCGGACATCTTCATGCCGGCCAGCCCTGGGTGATGAACTGGCTGCGGTCGGCGACGTGCTCGACGCACATGACGAGCGGATGCCCGAACGTCGCACGGTTGACCTTGGTCAGGTCTCGCAGCTCGGCGGCCTCAGCGTCGTCGGGCTCCCCCAGGGTCAGCGAGGTGGTGTCCATCTGGAGGTCGACGACGCCGGTGTAGTCGGCGATGAGTGCCTCCCGATCCTTGGACGAGGCGGCGAGGACCTCGTCTTCGAAGGGTTGGCGCAGCGCCGTCGTCGTGGCGAATGCTCGGGACTCACGCGCGTTCGTTCGGACAGCAGGCGTTGACGCCAACGAGGCTGAGGGTGCGCCCCGCGAAACTTGGGTGACCGGGCTGCCTCTCTTAGGTAGCAAGTGCCCTCACGAAAGTCCCGGGATGCCTACGCCAGCAGCAGGTGATCTCGCGTGAGAACGAGTTCGACACGTGCCCTCTGAGCTCCGCCATCCTTCCCCGGGCTTCCTAACGGAAGCCCGGGGTTTCTGTACAACTAGAAGACTTTCGCTCCTCTGCTTGTGTTCTTCACGTGTGTCATGCTGTAGCAGTGTGTGGCTCAGCTTGTGGAAAGAAGTGTTGAGTTACTTCCTTGTCGAAGGTTTCTCATGGACTGCGCGGGCTCTTCGCTCGATCCAGAAAAGTTAGTTCTGCTGTTCGAATGTTGATGTAACGACCCTGAAATAGCAGTACGCTAAGGGGCCTTCCTTCATCGGCGCTGCTTGCGCTTGGGAGGGTAGACCTTGGCGGTTGAGGTGAAGTTGATGTGCTGGACTTCGGCTATACTCAGGTGCAGATTCAATGGGATTTGATCGGTGGCGGGAGGTGCAAAGCCCCCTGTGTCGATTCTTGCGGTATTGTGTCGTCTGTAAGACAGTCAGACGCGCGTGGTGCAATGGTGGCGACGCGTAAAGGTATCGTTAGATTCGGAATGGTCAATGATCCCAACCCTGAACAATGATGGATTCCTTCCCCCAGGGCGCTGGGGAGCCACATTGGATGAGGTCCGGAGCTGTTTCGCGCAGGACTCATCGTCTTGGCGCGCTGAGGTGTGGGCTGAGTTTGAGGCGGCGCTTAGTCTCCTGCGGTCGGTAGTCCGCGTATCCAGGGTGTGGGTAGGTGGGTCTTTTATCTCCGTCAAGGAGGAGCCGGGGGATGTGGATGCAGTGTTCTTTGTGCGTGCCGATCAAATTCTGCATGCCCAGTTGAGAGAAGACGATAGTCGGATCCTCGAACTTGCAGCGAGCGGCCATCGTTTCAAGGAAGTAACTGGCCTCCGAGTAGACTCTTTCCTGGTTCCATGGCCGCTCGAGGCTGGCGCGGATGTCACGGGGTACCAGCAACTACGGGGGTACTGGGACGATTGGTGGGAGCGGCGCCGCAGACAACCTGGGGAACCAGTAGAATCAGAAGCATATCAGCGGCGCGGGTACGTGGAGGTGATCATCGATGGGAACCGTTGAAGGTCTCAACGAGCTACGCGAACGCATTCGAAGGGGTGCTCCCACATCCCAGTGGCAAACCCCTGATGATCTCTCGAGACTTTCCGTAGAATCGTTTGTCTCGCAACGTGCGACCGGCCGCATTCTACGGTCTTCAGGGGAACTGCGACTCACCGGCGCCGGTGTGCGTGGTCATGAGGCGAGTCTTCCCGCGGTGGCAAGTGTCATGAGTGCGCTGCAGCGCCTTGTAGATGCGATGGGGGCAGCGGTTGAGGGGGTGCGCACAGGCGCGGGGAAACTCCCCGAGACTATTTGTAAACGTACTCGCCTGCAGCTTAGTGCTGATCCTCAACCTGGTTCGCTCCGCTTGGTTTTTAGTCCCAATTGTGACGTGTCTGAAGAACTCGGTGGCGACGCACCTATGGTGGTGGCTGGCAATGACGAGCGGATGCTCACGGATAGAGCGTTCGAAGATCTTGTCTCCTTGTTGACAGAGGGGGCAAGTGTTGAGCCAGTTGCTGACCGCTTCAGTGCTGATGTGCGAGAACGTGGTCCCAGGGTTGCTTCCGCTTTGAAGGCTTATGCTGACACGCTTGTGCGTGGGCACTTCACCACAGACCTTATATGGAAAGAACCCGAGCATCCTACCCGGAGAGTGACGACGACGAGCGCGGATGCTGCGCGCATCTCCTCGATCATTGATGGGCGGGATCTGGATGAGGAATTCGCAAGCATTGAGGGTACTCTGATCGGTATCTTTCGTGAACGGCGCGTAGCCCTCGTTGTTGATCTAGCTGATGGAGCAGGTGTGGTTCAGATACTGCGGGGGGATCTTCAAGATGAGGACATTGACTTGTTGCATACGGGGTCCCGAGTGCGCGTCGAAGTAATTGAGAAGTCTCGAGTATCTGCCGCTGGAGAAACAAGCGTCATGCGGCGTGCGTGCCAGGTGGCAGTTGTCGAGGACTGAGCCTGCTGAACTGGCTGTCTACTACGGTCAACAGGGCGTTGATGACATAACCCACCGATTTTGTAGTGTTTCCGTCGTTCAGTGTCGATTCCTCTAACGCCGCTATCCTTCCCCGGGTTTCCGTTGGAAGCCCGGGGATTTCTGTCTGTGAGCATCTGCGTCCTGTTGTCATAATAATACCCCCGGGGGTATGGTCGATGCAGTCGAAGAAGACCAGCCCTTGAGCCAGAAAGTGAGCCGCACATGCGAGTAGTTGTCGTCGGAGGAGTCGCGGGTGGCATGAGCGCGGCGGCACGCCTGCGCAGGCGTGACGAGGGCGCCGAGATCATCGTGCTGGAACGCAGCAAGTACGTGTCCTTCGCGAACTGCGGACTCCCGTACTACGTCGGCGGCGAGATCGAAGACCCCGCCAAGCTCCTCCTTCACACGCCGCACACCCTCAAAGCGGCCCTCAACCTCGACGTGCGCATCAACTCCGAGGTCACGGCGATCAATCCCAGTGCGCACATTGTCCAGGTCGCAAACACGGAAACCGGCGAGGCCTACACGCTCACCTACGACCACCTGATCCTCTCCCCGGGCGGCCTCGCTAGCAGGCCCCCGATCGACGGCCTCGACTCCCCGCGCGTGCACACGCTGCGCACCGTCGACGATGCCCTCGCCCTGCGCGAGGCCTCGGGCACGCGAGCCGTCGTCCTCGGCGCCGGCTTCATCGGCATCGAGGCCACCGAGGCCCTCGCGCAGCGAGGCTTCGAGACCCACCTCGTCGAGTACGCCGAACACGTCCTGCCGCCCCTCGAGGTCGAGATGGCCACGCTGGTCACCCGCGAGCTGCGCGGCCTCGGCGTGTGCGTCCACGCAGGTGTTGCTGCCCAGTCCATCGTCCACGGCGACGATCAGGACTCCGTGACGCTTTCCGACGGGACCGTCCTGACCTCAGACGTCATCGTCCTGTCGACCGGCGTGCGCCCCGACACCGCCTTCGCCGAAGCCGCGGGCATCGAGACCAGCCGCGGCTACATCCTCGTCGACGAGCATGGGCGTACCAGCGTGGACGACGTCTACGCGGTCGGTGACGCCGCGGTCGGCCGAGGCCACGACCGTCCCGTCGCCCTGGCCGGACCCGCGAACCGCGGGGGACGCCTCGTCGCCGACGCGATCGCCGACGCCGAACACGGCCAGGCCACCGCGCGCCCGATCCCAAGCCCCCAGGGCACCGCGATCGTTCGGATCGGGTGCCTCACTGCCGCCATGACCGGCGCTAACCGCCAGGCCCTCGATGCCTCGGGCACGGAGTACTTCACGGTGCACACGCACGCCAACCAGCACGCGGGCTATTTCCCCGGCGCCAAGCCCGTGCACATCCTCATGCATGTCGGCACCGGCGGGCAGATTCTCGGCGCGCAAGCCGTGGGCGCCGACGGCGTGGACCGCCGCATCGACGTCATCGCGACCGCCATGCGAGCCGGCCTGAGCGCGACTGACCTCATCGACCTGGACCTCGCCTACGCGCCGCCCTACGGCCAAGCCAAGGACCCCGTCAACCAGACCGGCATGGTCGCCCACAACGTGGCGACCGGCGAACTCGTCCTCACCGGCCCCGACGCCCTGACCGAAGACACGCCGATCCTGGATGTGCGCACGCCCGGCGAGTACGCGGCCGGGCACATGCCGAACTCACTCAACATTCCACACACCCAGCTGCGCGACCGCCTCGATGAAGTCCGCACCTGGGTCGAGACCAACGTCGGCGACCAGCCCTTCGTCGTCATGTGCGCCGCGGGCGTGCGCTCCTGGATCGGCTACCGCATCGTGCGCCACGCGGGCTTCAACGTGACCATGCTGTCGGGCGGTATCCAGACGCTGCGGGCGTGGCTCGGGGACAGGGCCGAGGCCGTCCTCGTGACGGGGGAGGGCTGAGCCTGCGGATTCTTGCCCCGGAAACGACCCCGCATCGGAGCCTGAAGCAGTAGAATTTCTAGTCACAACCGAGAGCGTAACGATCGGCAATTCCGAGCGCTTGGTCCTCCGACTGGCTTCATGCGACGGTGCAACGAGCCTGAGGAGGGCGCAAGCTCGCAACACCATGGCGCGGCTCCGCTGACGAATTCGCGGCGCAACAAGGAAGGAGACAATCATGTGTCGACCCACCACCTGCGAGGTATGCGGAAAGACCACCTGGAAGGGTTGCGGCAAGCACATCGACTCGGTGAAGGAACAGGTGCCCCCGGATCAGTGGTGCGATAAGGACCATTCCGACGAGGAGTACGCGGCCGCCGAGAAGAAGCGCGGTTTCTTCGGCAGCTTCTGCAGGTAGCCTGTCACCCTCTGGTAGCGTCGCGCGCGCCGCGACGATGGGTTGTTCACGCCCTTTTTGCGGCCCACACAGATGACGTGTCAAGGAGCTTTTTTCTTCATGTGACACGGGTATTATTGAGTCATGAGGTGGACGACAAAATCAACGTGGATTCGTATCGCCGTGCTGTTCGGCATCTACCTGCTGGTGCTGGCGGCGTGGTTTAGTGTCTCGCGCGTCGCGGACTCGATGGAGATCGTGAAGAGCCTCGTGTTCCTGATCCTGCTCGCGATCCTACCGATCCTGGCGATGGCCTTTGGGGCCTGGGACGGCGTGAAGGAGGGCTTCAGCCTCCTGTGGCTGCTCGCGCCTTTCGTGTGTTTCTTGGCACCGATGTACCTGTTCCTCAACGACAGCGGGCTCATCTACGGGGTGGGCTACAGCCTGCTCGGCTTTGCAGCCCACGGCCTCGGCGCGCTCGTCCATGCGCGCCGCGCGCCGCGGGCGTAGATGCGCGCGAAGGGGTAGTCCTTCCCCGAGTCTGCGGACGCGGTTACTCTCTGGCCGAGTCGCACGCAGCGGGTGTGGCACGCAGGGGGTAACTACGCGGATAGGTTACGAACATGCGGATAGGTTATGACGATGCGGATAGCTTATTAACCTATCCGCAAGTGAATAACCTATCCGTATCCGCATAACCTATCCGCGTGCGCCTTCGTGGTTCTGTTCCTGTGCGCAGAACCCCTTTCCGCCCCGGCATCTCCCACGCAGGCGTATCATGTCCAGCAGCGCGAAGCAGCGTCGGCCTCGTGCGACGTATGGGAATACGGAGGTGTTCAGCATTGTTCTGGGATCGAGTTGCCCCGCTCTACGACCTCGTCGTCAACACGCTCAACAGGAGGGTGTACGACGGGACGGGCGGTGCCGTTGCCCGGTTGATTCGCCCCGGTGACACCGTGCTCGAATGTGCGTGCGGAACGGGCGCGATTAGCGCCGCCATCGCCCCCGCATGCGCGCGTGTGGTCGCGACCGACTATTCCGAGGGGATGCTCAAGCAGGCACGCAAGAAGCTCGCGACACACTCGAACGTCACCGTCGAGCAAGCCGACATCACGGCCCTACGCTACGCCGCCGATTCCTTCGATGTGGCCGTCGCGGGCAACGTCATCCACTTGCTGCCTGAACCGGGCGACGCGCTCAAGGAGCTCAAGAGGGTCGTGCGCCCGGGTGGCACGATCATCGTGCCCACCTACGTGATTCCCAAGAAGCGGGCGCACACCATGTTCCTGAGGGTGATCTCCCGATTCGGCGTGCACTTCCAGGAGCACTTCGACCCGGTGTCCTACCGGGCGTTCTTTGATCGTGTGGGCTGCACGGGTGTCACCTACCGCGTCGTGCGAGGTCGAATTCCCTGCGTGATTGCCTCCTTCACGAACGATCAGTAGATGCCGAGCCCAGGGCGACGTTCCGCAGCATCGCCCCGTAGGTGACCGAGTCGCGG